>CALVMX010000004.1 GCA_944349415.1 uncultured Clostridia bacterium | reverse complement strand
AAGAATAGAAACAGTCATGGACTGAGCCACTTTGCGACCAAATACAATTCGCACTTCGTTGGCGTTTTGTCGCAACTTATCTTCCGAAGAAAATTGTTCCAAGGATAAAAACAGCCATGGGCTGTCACGACCAAACGCAACTCGCATTTCATTGGCGAGTTGGTCGTGACTTATAATGAACGGAATTTGTTCCAAGAATAGAAACAGTCATGGACTGAGCCACTTTGCGACCAAATACAATTCGCACTTCGTTGGCGTTTTGTCGCAACTCTCTTCCCGAAGAAAATTGTTCCAAGGATAGAAACAGCCACGGGCTGTCACGAGCAAACGCAACTCGCATTTCATTGGCGAGTTGGTCGTGACTTCTTCTACGATGGCTTTTCATCCTAAGAATCTCAAAAATGTTCACATTTTTGAGAATAAGGAAGAAACAAACGAATGATAAGACTTCTGAAGAAACAAAAGTCGAAATGAAGTGCAGTTTCTGACGTCTGAACGGGTGGATAAGCAAAGGCAACGGTGTTTGCGTTTGCCCACCCCGGCGTGATAGCCAAGTTAGTTTAGTAACTCTATTTTAGTAAAACTATGAATTTTAAGTAAAGTTTATATAGTTTTTGAAAAGGCGAATATTTATTAAAAAATACTTAAAAAATTTTTAACTAATTTATTGCAAAAAAAGATAAGTATGTGCTACAATGTGAGTGTTTAAAGGAGATAAAAAATGTATAGTCTTGAGCACATCTTGTATATTGTAATTTCACTTATTGTTATTGGTTTAATATTATTTGGAGCACACTTTTTAAAAAAGCAAAATCACAAAAACATTTTTCTTTTATGTTGGGCATTTCTGTGTTTCTTCTTCCATATATCTACAATGTATACCACATTTTTCAGTAATGGTGGAGTAGGAAATGCTTATGATAACCAACTTTTCCCTATCTATTTTTGTAATTATATGATGTATTTACTCCTTGCTGTCAGCCTTTGGTGGAATAAGGAATCAAAATTCTTTAAAGGCATGGCAACCTTTGTGGCATATGGCGGAACTTTCGGAGCTTTAATAACTTTATTCGTAACCCCTCCTGGATTTAACGACTGGTCTACGCTACAAGCAGCTTTTTCACATTCTTGCATGTTGGTCGGGTGTTTATGGCTTTTTATCGGCGGATATGTAAAAATCAATGTCTATAACCTTGTTCCTTATTCAATTGGCATGCTCTCATGTGGTGTTGTAGGTGGTATTGTTGAACTCATTTTCTATCTCGGAGGGCTCCCAAGTCCAAATGCTATGTATCTAGTTCACGGACCATATGAACTACCAGAATTTCAATGGTGGATGTTTTTAATATGTATGCTTGCGATAATCTTCATATTTACATCTTTGTGGGAACATTTTACTCGCAAAAAAGAGGATCGATGGTTTAAAAAAGTGGATGATCTATACATATATTTTACAAAAAGGCAGAAAAAAACATTTAATCCAGCCTTAGAACAAACAACAGAAAAGATAATCGAAGAATCTGCAACAACTAAAATTGAAGATAAATAAAAGAATAAAATATATAGGAGCAAAAATGGAAAACACAATAATTTTCACACATGGAATAGATATTGATGGCTTTGGTGGTGCAATTTTAGGAAATCTCGCCTTTCAAAATCCAAAAATTGTTTTCGCCGACAATCTTAACCTTGACGATTTCTTCATAGAAAATTTACAAAAAAATCCACCTTATGAAAATATTTATATCACAGACCATTGCTTAAGTTATGAAGTTTGCGAAAAAATTGCAAAATGCTCTTCAATTGCTTCTCGTCTTTCAATTTTCGATCATCATAAATCAAGACTTGGTAAAGAAGATAAATTTGATTTCGTTCATCTTGTTGTCGAAAATAAAAAAGACAAACAAAGTGGAACTTCCATATTTTATGATTATCTTGTGAATTCGAACCTTTTAAAGCCTAATAATGCCTTAGATGAATTTGTTAAACTGACAACACTCTATGACACTTGGCAATGGAAAGAAGATAAAAAATTAGGAGAAAAAGCCTATCGCCTAAACACACTATTCCAAGCTGTTGGTAGAGAAAACTATATTAAAATTGTGACTAATGTATTGAAAAGAAATAAAGACAAATTTGAATTTAATGACGAAGAAAATAAAATAATTGACAATTTTATCAATGCTTTTAACAAAAAAGTTCAAGAGTATATAAATAAAATTCAAATTATTGATTTAAATGGTTTAAAAGTTGGCTATGTTGAAACTGAAGATTTATATAAAAATGATATTCCGGAAGCTTTGCGATCTCAAAATAATCCTCTCAACATTTCCTATGTTATGATGCCATTAAAAGACAGAGAAAGTGTTTCTCTTAGAAATATTGAAGATGTTAACTTAGCTGAAATTGCTTCTAATTTTGGCGGCGGCGGACACAAATATGCTGCTAGTTTTCCAAAATCAAATCCAAAATTTAAGGACTTGCAGTCATCAATTAAAATTTTATAAAACAAAAATATGCAAGAAAACCTTGCATATTTTTTATGTTTATTACAGCTTTTTTCTAAAGAGTAAAAATTTTAAAACATTAATATTTTTCTAGAAAGACTAAATAAGTCTTTAAATTATTCCGCCTCTAAATCAAGTTCAATTTTCTTTATTTCATAGTTTTCACAAGTGGCAACAAAATTGAGATTTTCAATAAAGAGGGTTGCCTTAAAATCTTTAATCGATTTTTCAATAGCTTTTTTAAGTTCTTCGCTCACACTTAAATCTAAATTCTTGATAGGTGTTTTAAGTGAAACATTATTAACCGTCTTTTCCCCTCTTGCCGCACTTATAATTTCCACCATTAAATCACCAAATTTCGCTTCCTCTTTAAAATTAAAATCAAATTCTTTTATCGTTGTTAAATGAATTGACTTTTCTTTGTGGTAAATTTCTTGATAAATTTCTTCAGTGATAAATGGGAAGAAAATTGAAAAATCTTGAAGAAGTTTATATAAAATCATATAAACAGTCTTTTGCCCAGAATATCTAGGTTCAACTCCAAATTCTTCCGGTCTATAGAGCCTATGTTTCACAATTTCAACATAGTTGTCACAGAAATTCCAGAAAAACTTTTCAAGGTGGTTTAATGCAAGCCCAACTTCATATTCGTCAAGATATTTAATAAAGCCCGCTTCCATTTCTTGATATTTACCAAGTATCCACTTGTCAATATACTCATAATTTTGAAAATCTCTATCGTCAAAATCTTGCAGGTGCATTTCAATAAATTTAGCGACATTCCAAATCTTGTTGACAAGTTTTCGACCACGGTCAAGCGTTTCCTCACTGAACACAATATCAGTTCCCAGCCTACCAGAGCCAGCCCAATAGCGAACAATATCCGCAGAATATTGATTTACAATATCAATTGGCTCAACCTTGCTGTTGCCCTTACTTTTCGAGATTTTTTCACCTTTTGAAGCCATAACAAAGCCCGAAATCATCACATTTTCCCAAGGTTTCATACCAAAGTGATAAAAACTTTTAACAATAGTATAGAAATCCCAAGTCCTAATAATTTCTGACGCGTTTGCACGAAGGCTCATAGGTTTCAAAATGTTTTCATAGTTGTCTTTTTCGCCATACTTCATGTTAATAAGTGGCGTTACAGAAGAAGTCGCCCAAGTGTCCATAACGTCAGTTTCAGGTCTAAATTCAGTGCAACCGCACTTTGGACATTTAGTAACTTTTGGCTTATCTTGGAGTGGATTTACCGGCAAATCTTCTACATCTGCAAAAATAGGCTCGTTGCAGTCTTTACAATACCAAACAGGGAAAGGAACGCCAAAATATCTTTGACGAGAGATACACCAGTCCCAAGCCACATTTTTAACCCAGTCGTTATAACGAGAGTGCATATGTTCAGGATGCCATTTGATTTCATTACCCATTCGTAAGAAATCTTCTTTATGGTTCATTATATCAATAAACCATTGATTCATAACGGCATATTCCACTTCTTTACCGCAACGTTCATGTGTTTGAACTTCGTGTTCAAGCTCTTCAATTTTGACAATAAATCCGCCGTTTTGCAAATCTTCCACAATTTTCTTTCTTGCTTCTTTAATTTTCAAACCGCCGTAATTTGGAACAGAAGCCGAAATCTTACCGTCACTTGTAAAAATATTTTTAAGAGGAAGATTATATTTTTTCCACCACTCAATATCAGTCTGGTCACCAAAGGTGCAACACATAACCACGCCTGTCCCCTTGTCTATAGCAACTTTCTCATCAGCCATAATAGGAACATTGACATCGACAATAGGAATATGAGCGGTTTTTCCGATTAAATGTTTGTGTTTTTCATCTTCAGGATTTACAAACACTGCTACTATTGCAGGAAGAAGCTCTGGACGAGTTGTAGCGATAGTAAATTTTTCTTTTGTCTCCACAGTTTCAAAATTTACATAGTTGAAGGTTGTTTTGATAGTTTTAGTCTCAAGTTCCGCTTGCGCAATAGAAGTTAAACATTCATTACACCAAAGTGCTGGCGCTTCTTTATGATAACAATGTCCTTTCTTCACCAAATCAAGAAAAGAGGTTTGACTTATTTTAATAGTGGACGGACTGACCGTTTTGTATTGTAAATCCCAGTCCGCACTTACACCCATGCGAGAAAAAAGTTCTTTAAACTGAGCCTCGTATTTGTCAGTTGTATCATAACAAAGCTTTGAAAATGCTTCTCTACCAATTTCGCTAGCCTTTTTGCCTTGTTCTTTTTCCACTAATCTCTCACTAGGAAGTCCATTATCGTCAAAACCAAAAGGATAGAAAACATTATATCCTCTAAGTCTCTTGTATCTTGCTAGCATTTCTGTTTGAGAATAAGAAAAAATATGCCCAATATGAATATTTCCACTCACAGTTGGAGGCGGAGTGTCAATAGAATATACCTTTCTTTCATCAGGCACAAATTTATATACGCTTTTTTCTTTCCAATAGTTTAACCATTTTGCTTCTTTTTCCGCTGCATTATATTTTTTATCTAACATTTTTTAGCCTCACTTTCTTAAAGTAATTTATAACACATTTATTATATAATAGCACACGCAAAAAAAGCAAGAAAATTTACCTTATTTACAAAAACAAAATTACGCGTTCAAACATACAATTTATTTGTAAGGAGGAAAAATGAAAATTTGGAAAAAACTGACAATATGTGCTCTTGCTTTAACACTTGCTCTTTCCACCGGACTTCTTTTTGGATGTAATCAAAAAGACTATAACACGATAGAACTCAACGAAGTGACTCACAGTATTTTCTATGCTCCGCTATATGTCGCGATAAATAACGGCTACTTTGAAGATGAAGGTTTAACCGTAAACCTTACAAATGGTGGCGGTTCAGACACTTCCATGAGTGCACTTTTAACAGGTTCGGCTGACATCATTTTAGCTGGTCCTGAAACTGCAGTTTACACCGACCAAGAAGGCGTAAGTAACGCACCAAAAGTGTTTGGGCAATTAACTCAATGCGATGGCTCGTTTATTGTATCTAAAGAAGAAATAGCAGACTTTTCTCTTGAAGATATGGTAGGCGAAACTATCATCGGCGGTCGAGCAGGCGGACTTCCAGCAATGACACTTCAATACATTATAGAAGTTCTTGGCGAATATGAAATAGGCACAGGCGCTGACCAAATAAATTTGAGAACAGATGTTGCCTTTGACCTCACAGCAAGCGTTTGGGAAAATGATACCACAGTTAAATATTGCACACTTTTCGAGCCAACAGCAACAAATGTTGTCAATGCTGTTGCAGGTTCACAAATCGTAACAAGTGTTGGCGAACTTTCAGGTTCAATTCCATATACTTGCTTTATTGCTCGCGAAAATTATTTAAGTGAACATAGCGATGTTGCTGAAAAATTTTTAAATGCAGTTAAAAAGGGCTATAACTACATTGTAAGCAATAGTTCTTTAGCAGTTGCTCAAGCACTTTTACCATCCTTTGACGGTAACACAGTGGAGGAACTTCAAATTGCGGTTGAACAGTATATTTCCATAAATGCATGGGATAATGATATGATTATGGATAGTTCAAGTTTTGACACACTTATGAATGTCATGATAAATGCTGGCGTAATTGACGAAAAATCTGTTTTCAGCGATGTTGTTGACAATTCCTTAGCAGAAAAATTAGCACAAGAAATTGCCTAAATCTTAATAAGCAAAATAAAAAAGCAGTCTTAGACTGCTTTTTTCTAAATATTTTTATAAAATTTTTCAATGTTTTTATATTACACACAAGCAAAATTTGCTAATGCAATAGTAACTCTAAAACCTAACATCATGTCCATATCGGTTTGCGTTACTGAACCAAATCTCGTAATACTTTCGCCTACATTTGTATTACTTCCTAAGTCTCTCGTCCAATACATTTTGCTTCTTCCCAATATATCACTCACTAGGTCGCTGAATTCTGCCTCATAATCACTTCCAAACACTTTCGCTATCTCGGCAACATTTGAAACCGTGTACTTTGCAGTTATAGTTTCTGCATTTTCTTCTGTATTTGTATTTACATTTTCTTCATTTTTTATGATATCCATATACTTTTCCACTATGAACTCTCGTGTTGTCAATAGTTCTGTGTCTATCATTGTGCTGGTAACTAAACTATTTGAATTTGTATATAACTCAGAATCTCTAAATCCTTCTCCTAAACTTAGTCCCGCATTATCGAACACGCTTGCAAACACTATCTTCTCTGTTATCGCTGTCACATCCGCACTTTCTGTTCCATCACCTTCTTTATGACTCCCTGCCAAAACATATCGCACTGGTAAAACTTTGTAATAGGTGTTGTTTGATGACAAATATGCATATTCTTCTTCGTTGTAGATATATGAATTTAAAGTGTATTCTCCTATTTGGTATGTATGGTCAGTCGCATCGCCTGCAAGTCTTAAATTGTCTAACTCAGAGATAATCTCACTGTTCGTCACCCTATCTTGTGGAAACATTCCCATTTCCACATACCAATATCCCTTCTCTTCATCATAATATGCTGGGTTTGTAGCCTCCCAATAAGCATATAAATTAGTGTCCTCAGTAGTAAAAGATAAAGTGTTTTGTAAAATTTCTCCATTTGAAGCTATTATTTGAAGCCCTAAACCATTTTCAAGCGTGTAGTAACCATTAAAAGTATATCCTGCATATTTAGGCACAGCGATAGAAGTTGTGGCATAACTATCCGAACAATTTTCATTAGTAAACCAGCCTGTTTCATATTTTAGATATAGATTTATAGTTTCATCACTGCTTTGAGTAATTAAAGTAACCTTATAGATATTTGGCTCCCAAATAGCATAAAGTGTATAGCTATTGTTTGAATTATATAGAAAAGAAATACTATCTCCAGAATTGTATAATACACTTGAATTATTTTCATCGGACCAATTTGGATCAGTCGACCAACCGCGGAAAGTATACCCATCACGCTTTGGAACAATACTCGTAATATTTAAAGAGGAAATATTCAAAACATTACCATATTGATTCCAATATTGCGTTGCGGTTGTAGAATCTCCAGAATATATTCCGCCATTTCCATCATAGGAAATCGAAATTGTTCTGGAAGAAACAGCATACCAATATAAAGTTGAAGTGCTAGTGTTATAAGAAGTTTGATAAACACTCTCACTAGGCTCAAAAGTAATACCTGTCCCTGTTGAATCATTATACAACCAACCATACAACTCCCAACCATAATTAGAATAATATGATAGTGCAGAAGATGACAAAGTTATAAAACGTTCTTCGTATATTCTTTTTTGTGTAGTTGAAGTTGTATCTCCTTGACTGTTCATATAATAATAGATGTTATTATATCTATTTGCCACCCAATGTGCATAAATGGTTGTGTTATCATTTGTGAAAGTTAACACCTCATCAGTTTTTAACAAATTCCCATACATATCAACAATTTGAATGCCACCCACCGCTTGAGTGTAATAGCCATCGAAAGTATACCCTGTCCGCGTTGGCACATCAATAGAAGAGATGCTATCAAAATTAGTATCTAACCAGCCTTTTGAGAAATCTAAGTTGATAAGTGATGTTCCACCTTCTCCACCATTTGGGTCAAGTGTAATTTCATAAAGAATTTTCATTGAAAGAATTGGATAGCCATCATTTTGAGAGGAATCGATAGCCCAAATGAGTTTAAAATCCCAAGGATAAGAAGAATTCCAATTTGAAGTTGTCGTATACCAACTCTCTGTTTTTGGAGTGCTATTACTTGAAAATCTAGAATTATTCGACACTGTTCCAGCATTTGAACCATAAGCTGAAGTCTGCGTGCAGTCGACACCCCAATAACAATAACTTAGAGAGCCTGAGCTGTTACTTCCTAAAACCCCACCGACACTGCCATTTCCGTCAACAGGTCCAACGTTAAAAATATTGTAAATAGTGCCTGAATTAAAATTATCTCCAACAACACCGCCAACATTACCATTTTGGCAGAAAATACCACCTCTGTTATAGCAATTATAAATTAAGGCATTATTATTAGCGCCAACAACACCACCGACATTGCTGTCAATACCATTTACAAACCCTGCGTTGTATGAGTCACTAACAGTTGCATCTTCGTTATTATGTCCAACGACACCGCCTGCTGTAATATTTGTTTCAATACTGCCAGTATTATAACAAGAAGTAACAATAGAAGAATATCTATTATTTCCCACAACGCCACCAACTGTATCATTACCTTTTATATAGCCAGTGTTATAACAATTTCTAACTGTGGCAGAGGTATCATTTACTCCAACAACTCCACCAACATTGTTAACACTAGTTATAACATCACCTTCATTATAACAATTTTCTACTATAGTATTACTAGCATTTGATCCTACGATTCCACCAATTCCATTACTACTTGAACCTGTTATATCCCCCTCATTATATGAAGATTCTATTGAACTATTATTATAATTTTCTCCTGCAATACCACCAACAAAGTCGGTTCCAGAAATATTTCCTAAATTATAGGTATTTCTTATTTCTGAAGAATAGGAATTAGATCCTGCAATACCACCAACATATGAATAAGATCCAGTATAAGAACTTGATACATCCCCTGAATTATATGAGTTAATAATTGTTGAATTTTGAGTGCTTATACCAGCCACTCCACCAACATATGTACTACTTCCTGTCACTGATCCTGTATTATATGAATTTGTGACTGTTGATAATGAATAATTATATCCCACAACTCCGCCTATATAAGAACTACTTCCTGTTACTGAACTAGTATTATAGCAATTTGTTATATTTGTATAAAATGCATAACCAGCAATTCCACCTACACAATAATATCCTTGAATATTGGAATTGATCACTCCAACATTGGAAATCTCCGCTTTGTTTGTTGAAGAACCATAAACATATCCAAAAAGTCCTTGATAGTTACATGTAGAGCTAGAGCCTGGTTGTGTGTAGATACCAGACACTGTGTGTCCGTCACCGTCATAATGACCACGAAAATAATAATTTGGGCCACTCCTTCCAATTGCGTCCCACCAATATGCTGAAACGTTAATATCTGCGGTTTGACGATAGTAAACATTAGAACTATTATACGTTGTCGAGGATGAAATGTTTGTTAAATACGCAAGTCCGGCAAGTTCCTCAGCGCTTGAAATCAAATATGGATCACTCGCCGTTCCGCCACCCTCAAAACTTGTGTCACGTGTTGTCACTGCACTGTCCGTCCATAAATAATCTGTATTATCCGGAGCAATATTCCCAACATCCAAAAGATATGGATATCCGTCATTCGCATATTGAGTTATACCCCAAGTATCTGTAAAATCCCATGGATAAGAAGAATACCAATTTGATGTTGTGGTATACCAACTCTCTGTCTTTGGATCACTATCACTAGAAAATCGAGAACAATTTGCCACCGTCCCAGAATTTGAGCCATATGCCAAAGTTTGTGTGCAATCTATTCCCCAATAACAATTATACACTGTTGGAGAACTATAGTAGTTTCGTCCAACAATAGCACCAACATATGAACCTGTTCCTGTCACTGAACCAGTGTTAAAGGAGTTATATACATCTGATCCATTATAGTTACATCCCACAACTCCACCAACATATGAACTACTTCCTGTCACTGTGCCTGTGTTATATGAATTACTTACTGTTGATAAATTATTATACCCCACAACTCCACCAACGCTCCCGGAATATTTACTACTTACTGTACCTGCGTTATATGAATTTGTAATTTCTGCTGACTGACCATTATATCCCGCAACACCACCGACATAACGAGCACTTCCTGTCACTGATCCTGTATTATATGAATTACTTACTGTTGAATTAAAACCGTTCCGTCCCGCAATTCCACCTACATATCCATCAGCCCCATTGTAATCACTTATTACAGTTCCCATATTGTATACGTTTGCAACTGATGATGAAGAATTATTTCCCACAACTCCACCAACATATGAACCGCTAGAAATAATTGGACCTATATTATATGAATTTGTTACTGTTGATGAAGAATTATTTCCCACTACTCCGCCGACATATCCAGTTGTCTCAGAAGAATAGGTTGTTGTTACACATCCAGTATTATATGAATTTGTAACTTCGCCATTACTAATATATCCCACAACTCCGCCGACATAAAGTTTTCCTGTTACTGAACTTGTATTATAGCAATTTATTATATTTGTATATCGGGCATCACCTACAACACCGCCGACATAGCTAGTTCCGTCCACCTGACCATAATTTTCACAATGAGAAACAGAACCACCATCATTTAAGTAGCTTGCGATTCCGCCTGCATAACCACTATCAGAATCAATTGTGCCATAATTTTCACAATAGGATATTGATATTGTAAAATCGCTAGTGCCAATAATTCCACCGCTACGATTATTACCCTTTATTTCAGCATAATTTGAACAAGATGATATGGTAATAGAATCTGTCCCACCATTTTCAAGTTCTGCTCCACCAACAATACCACCTGCTATAGTGGTAGTTGCAGTTATGTCGCCAGAAACAGTGCAATTAGATATTGTTAAAGCACCACGTCTATCCATTTGCCCCAAAATACCACCAGCACAAGCTGTTCCTCTTACTGTTCCTTCAAAGGAGCAATTTTGAATTGTTTTACTTGTGCAAATGTTCGTATAACCAACAATACCACCAGTTCCAGTGTAACCGCCATCACTGTTTGAAAAGGTTCCAGTGTTTCTGACATAGCCATTATTAACAGTTATATCAGAAATGTTTAAACTTGACACTGCAGCGCCTGCAGAAAAAGAAAAACTAATCGCCTCACAAACGACTGCACCAACATACCTACTAGAACTTGTATATATGTAAGGACTTTCTAAAGTAATATTTTTTATATAGCTTGCATAAGTCGGATTTGAAATTGTGAAATTCCAATAGCCAAAAAGCCCACCATAATTGCTATAAGTGTTTGTAACATACATATTCGAAATGGTGTATCCACCACCGTCATAATAACCACTAAATGGTAAACTGCTTGAATCTCCTATTGCTACCCAATAATAATCAGACAAATCAATATTTGCCGTTTGCTTATAAAAACAAGTTGCATACGTAGAGTTGGTGCTACTGTTATTGATTAAGTAAGCAAGCCTTGCAAGTTGGGCTCCATTCGATATTAAATATGGAGAGCTTTGGGTTCCCGAACCGCCGGCAAAACTATTTGCATAATGAGAAGTCCAAGGTGAATCATTGGTTGGTGTGGCATAAGCTTCAATATCATCAATTATATCTGAATTTTCATTATTGTCAATTCCCTCCCCCACATTTTCTGAATAGGAAGAGTCATTAATTGATAAAAGTAATCCACTGCCTACACAAGCAACAGAAACAAACAAAAATGTAAATAAACAAAGTAAAAACCTTTTCACAAAGTTATTATAACTTAATATTTAATAAATTAGCAAATAAATATCGAAAAATTTATTATTTTTTAAAATATATTTAAATTAAAAATATAAAACAAAAAGATATGCAAAGGCATATCTCTTTTTGTTTACTAATTTTTATATATCAGAAGTTTATAGCAGTCTATTAGATGCTCTTTGTCCATTTCAACCGGAACAGGATAAAGAGGATTTCCTTCACTTTCTGCATGAGTTGCAAGAAGGTCTAAATCTTCCTCTTTCAATTCTTTGATATATTTTGGAATTTCAAAATGTTTATTCAAATTTTCGATAAATTTAATAAATTTTTCGCTAGCCACTTGCTCACTATCACTATCATTTGCAATACTAGAAATCTTGGCAAGTTTACAAAGTTTTTTATAAACACTTTCACCATATACTTTTAACATATGTGGCAAAATAACTGCATTTGCAAGGCCATGTGCGACTCCATACTGTCCACCAAGCGAATGTGCGATAGCGTGAACATAGCCAACATATGAAATTGTAAATGCAACCCCTGCATAATAGGATGCTTTAAGCATATTTTGTCGAGCCTCAATATTATGAGGTTCGTCATATGCCTTTTGAAGATTTTCCACAATAAGTTTAACCGCATCCTCTGCCATTTTTCGAGTAAGTTTAGTTGTCGACCTTCCAATATATGCTTCAACCGCATGAGTTAAAGCATCCATACCTGTTGTTGCTGTAACAAATGGCGGCAAATTTAAAGTTACTTTATAGTCCAAAACGGCATAGTGCGGAATAAGAGAAAAGTCATTTATAGCATACTTATAATGTGTTTTATCATCAGTTATAACCGCTGCAAGCGTTGTTTCACTACCAGTTCCAGCAGTTGTTGGAATGGCAAAAAGTGGAGGAAGTTTTTTGCAAATTTTGAGAAGCCCTTTCATTTTTTCCACACTCTTTTTCGGTTTAACTTTTCGTGCAAGCACCACTTTCCCTAAATCCATAACTGAACCACCACCAAAAGCGACAAGTGCTTCACATTCGTTTTCATTGTAAACCATAAGAGCTTTTTCCACCATTGAAATGGTAGGATTTGGCAAAACTTCATCATAAACAGTGAGTTTTATGCCTGCATTTTGCACCTTTTCTTCAAGCTCCTTAGTGAGCCCTAAACCACGAATCTGCTTGTCGGTGGCAAGGAAAAGAGATTTGATATTTTTCTCTTTTAAGACTCTCACGATTTCATCCATACCTTCCAAAATTTTTGGCTGGCGGTATGGCATCAAAGGAATCATTGCTCTAAAGCATACTTGAAAAATTCGGCAATAAACTCGCTTAAAAAACGGCATTTTTTCATCAATTTTAAGATTAGCATAATAAATTGAAGTTGCAAGAATGATTTCTGCTGGATAATAAAGGATTAAACAAGCATCACTAAATGCCCCAGAAACATCGGCGAAACGACTAAATAGAAGCATCAAATCGGAAAGGAAGAATAAAAGACTTCCAAGCATAATAAGGAAATTTCCGCCTTGATATTTTTTTACAAACAGATTTGAGATAGATTTCCCCAGCATAAAAGAAATGATAAGTGCATAGATGATAACAACTGGAAGAAGTGAACCAAAATTAAATATTGTTGGCACCAAGATTACAATAAGTGAAATGCCGAAAATTACCACCGAAATAAATAAATCTCGCCAGCATATTTTTTCTAATAAACAGTATGAAGCAAAGAAGAAAATATGCCCAATTGCAAAGGAAATTGCCCCATAAATAAACAAATCTGCCTCTATCAAAAGAATGTCGCCAATGCAGGCAAAAATAAGTCCTGCAAGCATGACAAATTTAAAATTTTTGTCGCGCTGCTCTGATTTCCAAATAAAAATCATATTCACAATGCCAGTTATCACAAACAAGGCACTAGCAATAGTTTTATAAATGTATGGTGTGCCCAACAAAATTAGACAAATATCAATAGACATAGTCAACAAAAACAAGGCAAAATTAATCCACACAACCTTTTTATCTTTAAACATAGAAACACCTCATCAAATATAACTCTATTTTAATACAATTTTAAAATAATAACAAATAATTTAAAGAAAATAGCGAAAAATATTGAAAAATTAGTTAATTTTTGATGTTGACAGGATATTTTTTCTGTGTTATACTGAAAAAGAGGTTCTTATGGAAAAAATACAAGATGCGTTAAAAAATTTTGAAGTTTTACCATATTCCGAAACATATAAAATCTTAAGTGAAAATGTTAATGCAAAGGGTCAAAAAGGTGTTTTATATGTTTTTGCTGGTCCAAACGGAAGCGGAAAATCAACTCTTATAGCTAGTCTTTATAAGCAAGGAAAACTTAAAGGAATTAAATATGTTGGAGCGGAAGTTTTTGCTAGGATGAAATTTAAAGAAATAAAACCACGAGAAAAGAGACTTGATATGTCCAATGAATTTATTTTTGAACTATCAAATGATATTATCAAAAAACATGATTCCGTAGTTTTGGAAACCTCAATTACAAAGCAAACAAAACTAGACCTGATAAAAAAATTTAAACAAAATGGCTATCATGTTATTTCCTTCTTTTTATCTCCAAACTATACAGATATAAATATAGAACGAGTTGCCAAACGCGTTAGAGAAGGTGGTTACAATTTTTCAAAAGAAGAACTTTACACACAGTTTGAAATATCAAATTTAAACAAAAACAGTCTATTTAAAACTAGCGATGAGTTCTATGAAATTGACACCTCACGTAAACCAAAAATTTTAGAGAATTTATACAAATAATAGAAAAAATCTGCTTTTTAGCAGATTTTTTTATGTTAATTTATTATTTAGCACATTTTTAATAATTTCATAACTTTTTTTGCTTTCTTCGTCATTATCGACATTATTTTTATGTTTAAACCTCGCAACAACATTTTTTCTATCATCAATAAGATAAAAGATATTGAAGTAAATAATTACAAAAATAATATAAATGGCAAGATACGTTGAGTAACCAACTCCAAATATATCCATAACGTCATTACCTGGCATAAAATACATAGGATCACTTTCAATTTTTAGACCATAAATTTCTAAGAAAACATAAGCAAGAATAACGGCAAGACAAATTCCTTCCTTCCAAATGTTTTTATATTCAAATTTTGTAAATTTAAGTGTAATTAAAGATATTGACGTTACCAATAAAAGCGAATGAGTAACAATTGAATATAAATTTTCGAATAAAATATATTGATTATTAAAACCAGCTCCCAGATAAGCAAAGAAAACCAATGCACAAAGTAAAGACGTCATTGATGCAAAATTATACAAAAACTTTTTATTGAAAACTGTAGCAATAATAAGAGACCAGCAAGCAATAGCACACCAAGGACGAGGAAGTAATGTATATAAGTAATCGTTAAAATTCCCTCCCCCGTTCATTTTAACAAGATTTATAATTCTTCGTGTAATCTCGAAAAATAAAATAGTCCCAACCAAGCACCAAAGAACAATTTTCCTTGTTTTCAAACTTCTTTTCCTAAATATAAGAGCAAAAGCAACAATCAAACCTATACAAAAAATCAAAACCGTAATATGTAGCCAACCCCATTGACCATCTATACCAGGATTTGGGTAACTGCTATTAATCCAATCAGAAAAACTCATACAAACTCCTCAATGCTCTCATTATACTAAAATAAATAAAAATATCAAAATGTTTTACAAAAATATTTAAACTTTTTTTACTAATATGCTATAATAACTAAAATAAGGAGAAATTATGAATATACAAATGTTTAATGGTTGGTATTTTTTAATGCTTTTTATATGCATAGGGTTAGTGATTGGCTTATATTTTATTTTAAAAAATCGCACACAAAAAACCCAAAAAATAGTTTTATTTTCTTTGTTATTATTTGGGCTTATTCTACATTTTTTAAAATTTTTAATTCCGCCTTATTCAACCGATATTGATAGGTTGTATAGAGACTCTTGGTTTATAAATATATGTGGTGCTAACATTTTCCTGTTTCCTTTTTTCTTTTTATCAAAAAATGAAAAAGCAAAAGACTATATGTTTTACATAGGTGTTTTAAGTGGACTAATTTCAATTTTATATCCGATGGAGCCAATGGCAAAAGTAAATCAAGCAGCTGAGTGGTTAGATATTGTTAGATTTTATTATCACCATACAATGCTTTGGGCAGTGCCATTATTAATGGTAGTATTCAAATTACATACGATTAATTATCGCCGAATTTTATATGTTCCAACTTATCTCCTTGCTGTTATGCTTTTTATAATGGTAAACCAAGTTTTACAAAGCGAGTTAGGATTCATACCTTTGCGTGGCGATGACATTTTTAATATAAATTATAAAAATACATCAATGATATGGGGACCAAGCGGTCCAATAGGCGACTTTTTAGCTATCTTTTGTCCAAGATTCTTTAAATACATACCTGTCGGTGATTATGCTGGACAAGCAAAATTTTGGCCATGGTTTTGGTTAATTTTCCCTTGTTATATTCTTATCACACCAATTTGTTTTTTAATAAGTTTAATTTTAGATTATAAAAGATTTAAAAATGATATGATTATAATCTACAACTATATTAATATTAAAATATTAAAAAATTATGAAATAACAGATGAAGGACTTAAATTATATTCTGAAAAAATAATAAATAAAAAAATAGACAAAATCTTAAAAACACATAAAAATTATGTTATAAAATAAAAAAAACTGCTTTTTTTGCAGATTTTTTTATTTTTATAATTTTTTTATTAATAAATCTAAAAATTAATTATTTTCTTCTTTTTTTGATAAACCTTTAACAAGTTCCATTATAATTAAAACGGCATAAACAATAATTTTTGCAATTAAAATTATATTATTGATAATAACATATACATCATATGCTGCAGATGAAATATATCCATCAACCATTCCACCAATATAGTTATAAATTGCAAAAATTGCCAAAAGTCCAAGGAAAATTAGAGAAATAATTAAAGTTAATTTGGCAGTTTTCTTTAGCTCTTCGTCCTCGCTTTTAAAGCAAACTATTCCACCGACAACAGCAAAAGCAATAAAATTAACATAGCCGCTTAACATTATTAAAATCTTTTTCCACATATTACTCATAATTCACACTCCTATAAATATATATGACAAATTTTTCACCGTTGATAATTTAAATTAAGATAAAAATTAACGTTTAACTATTAATAACATTATTTCAACTTTATGTTAAACAGTGTTAGTTAAAACATAAAAACTTCTATTCTCTCTTTTTAGTTTCAGTGGTTGTTGAATTTTCTTCCTTTTCGACACTTTCTGTTTTGTCACTTTCTTTGCCTTGTTCCAATTCATTCAAATTTTGAATATGGAATTTAACAGAGTTCTTTTTTAAGTGAACAAATTCTTTTTCGTAATATTTTATCCCAAGTGAACATTTAGAATATTTACCAATTAAGTAATGTGCAAAAAATACAATTCCACCACATAAGTTGCAAAGCATATCAGTATCTGTGTCAGTGACAAGTGGAACATCAAATCCCTCTGGTGGAATACCTTGAGCATCCATACCTAAAAATAAGTCAGAGAACCATTCCATTAACTCCCAAATAAGTTCTATACTTAATGTGAAACATAAAGCAAAAATGGCAATGGTAATCGGTTTAAATTTATAATAATCTTCAATTAACGAGAAAATATAAATGCCAACAAGTGCAAAAGCATATCCAGCTAAAACATGTATAATCTTATCATAATAAGGTGTGATCTTATAGATGTTTAAAACTGAACCAAGTCCTGCAAGAAGTAGATAGATTAAATATAAAAGATACATTGTGTTGGAAAAACGCCAGCGAAAAATCAGTTCCACAAGAAGTGGCAAAATGGCAACAACCGCGAGCATAAATGCAGAAGCTACACGATTATTGGGGTCGCCTATCACCGCATTATAAATTCCGAGTCCAACCATAAGCAAAAATATTGCTCCGGTCAAGCATAAATTAACAATACGGTAAATCTTGCTCGTTTTTGAAAGTTCCGAGAATTTCACACAATGTCTTTTCATAAAATTCCTATAAACTTATTTTTCTTCTTTCTTTTCAAGGCGTTTAAGGTCAATTCTTCCTTTGTCATCGATTTTAATAACTTCAACTTCGACGGTATCGCCAACTTTGACAACATCTTCCACTTTGTTTACACGTTTTGAAGAAAGTTTAGAGATGTGAATCATACCTTCTTTTCCCATACCAAGTTCCACAAAAGCACCAAAAGCGGTTATTCTTGAAACTTTTCCGTCATAAACATCGCCAACTTCAATTTCTTCCACAATGGAAAGAATGATTTTCTTTGCTTTTTCGTTCATTTCACTATCAACCGACGCAATGAAAACAGTTCCGTCATCTTCAATATCAATTTTAACGCCTGTTTCAGCAATAATTTTGTTGATAGTTTTTCCGCCAGAACCAATAACGTCTTTGATTTTTTCTGGGTCAATTTCGAATGTGATAATTTTAGGAGCATATTTTGAAATTTCTTTTCTTGGCTCAGGGATGCAAGCAAGAAGTTTGTCCATAATATACATTCTTCCTATTTTTGCTCTCCCTAATGCTTCAGAAAGGATAGCCTTGTCAATTCCTTTAATCTTAATATCCATTTGAATGGCAGTCACACCTTTTGCAGTTCCTGTAACTTTGAAATCCATATCACCAAGAAAGTCTTCAAGTCCTTGAATGTCAGACAAAACGGCAACTTTCTTAGAATTTTCGTCTTTGATAAGTCCCATAGCAATTCCAGCAACAGGAGCAGAAATTGGCACACCGCCGTCCATAAGTGCAAGAGTGGAACCGCAAACACTTGCCATTGAAGAAGAACCATTTGAAGATAAAACTTCGCTCACAATTCTAAGAGCATAAGGGAAAACGTCTTCTTTTGGAACAACTGGTTCCAATGCTCTTTCAGCAAGTGCCCCGTGACCGATTTCACGACGTCCCGTTGACTTAATCATTTTTGCCTCACCGGTAGCATAAGGTGGCATATTATAATGATGAACATAACGATTTACTTCTTCGTCGTCAAGTCCGTCAAGTTGTTGAACGTCACTAACTGTTCCAAGTGTCAAAGCTGACAAAACTTGTGTTTCGCCACGAGTAAACACAGCACTTCCGTGAACTCTTGGAAGAAGTCCAACTTCGCACCAAATTGGACGAATTTGCTCTAAAGTTCTTCCGTCTGGACGAATGCCTTTCTCTAAAATCTTTGCTCTGACTTTTTCCTTTGTCATTTTGTAGAGCACATCGCCAATTTCTCTTTCTTTGTCTGGGAAAATTTCCGCAAAATGTTCTTTTGTTTCCTTGTCAACAGCATCTTGTCTTTCTTGGCGTTCGTGACGAACAAAAGTATCTAATGCATAGTCAAGTTTTTCACTTGCAAACTTTCTTACTTCGCTGTCAATTTCTTCAGGAATTGTGTAGTATGGAATGTTAGGATTTACAGTTTTACCAATTTCCGCCTTAACACCATTAATAAACTTAACTATTTTCTTAATTTCTTCGTGTGCAAACATAATTGCATCAAGAATTTGTTCTTCTGGCACTTCATTAGCGCCCGCTTCCACCATTAAAACAGCCTCTTCTGTTCCAGAAACAGTAAGATGAAGGTCACTTTTTTCTCTTTCTTCTTGATTTGGATTAATAACAAATTTTCCGTCAACAAGTCCAACCAAAACTGAACCTGTAGGTCCAAGGAAAGGAATATCAGAAATAGAAAGCGCAAAAGATGAGCCAAGCATGGCAAGTGGTTCTGGACTTACGTCTGGGTCAATGGAAAGTGCTGTTGCCACAACAACAACGTCATTATAGAATCCTTTTGGGAAAAGTGGACGAAGAGGTCTATCAATAAGACGAGAAACGAGAATTGCCTTATCAGAAGGACGCCCTTCTCTTTTCTTAAACCCACCTGGAATTTTTCCAACAGAATACATTTTTTCTTGATATTCCACAGATAATGGAAAGAAATCAATTCCTGGTTTTGGTTCTTCACTCATTGTGACATTGACCATAATGACAGTTTCGCCACAAGTGACAAGACAAGAGCCGTTAGACTGTCCACATAATGCTCCTGTTTCAAAGGTTACCTTTTTGCCGGCGATTTCGATTTCAAATTTTTTAGATAATTCAGTTTTCATAATATTCTCCTATTATTGAAAAAAAGAGAGCAAAAAAACACGCTCCCCCTTTTCTTATTTAACTTCTCTAATGTTCAATTCTTTGATAAGTTTTCTGTATGTTTCAATATCTCTTTCTTTAAGATATTGCAAGAAACCTTTTCTTTTACCAACCATTTGCAAAAGTCCACGTCTTGAATGGTTATCTTTTGGATTTTTCTTTAAGTGTTCAGTTAGGTGGTTGATTCTTTCAGTGAGAAGAGCAACTTGCACTTGAACAGAACCTGTATCATTCTCAGATTGTTTAAACTTTGCAATGATTTCACTTTTGTTTTCCATATAAATCTCCTTCTTTAAAATTTAACTACATTCACAAAGCAAGGGGTTGAAGGTCTCCACCAAACTGTGCAAATGTATCATCGACTTTTTTATTTTAACACAAAAATCTTCAAAAGTAAAGAATTTTAACAAATTATTTTGTAAAATCTTTATTAAATCAATATTTAACTAAATTTTAAATTATAAACTTAACTAAAAAATTTCACTTTTTTTGCTATCATTTCATCAATTCGGTCAATATAATCGGCGATAAATTTGCAGTTTGGCTCTCTTTCAATTCGATTTTCAAGGTTGAAAACTCGTTTTGAAATCGCTCCGGCACCAATGCCGATGACCGACGATACATCTTCCATACTATCAATGTTAAATATACACACATTTCCATCTCGGTAGTAACCGACATTCTCTAACCCACCAATTTGATTTTTTTGACGATAAATGTAATATGGTTTATAGTCATTTTCAATAAGTGTTTTTTCTGCATAGTCCACCATTTTGGGCACTTCTTTTTCAAACACTTGAGAATTGTCATCTTTTAAATCAGTTCCATTTTTATAGGTCAAAGTGTGGACAGTGATATTTTGTGGAGAAAGTTCTAAAAGAGTGTTTATTGTCCTTTTGAAAATCCCAAACTTTTCTCCTGGAAGCCCTGCAATTATATCCATATTAACCACAAAATCATATTCCATAGCCATCATATATGCTTCGAGAATTTGCTTGTTGGTTTGTTTTCTTCCAATTCGCTTTAAAGTGCTTTCGCAAAAGGTCTGTGGATTTATGGAAATTCGACTGACATTATATCTTTTCAAAATCTCAAGTTTTTCTCTTGTTATTGTGTCCGCTCTTCCACATTCCACGGTAAATTCAGTGACTGGATAATTTATTTCACTCAAAAGCCTTTCAAGTTGAAAATTTGTTAAAACTGTTGGAGTTCCTCCACCAATATATATCGTGCGAATAACATACGACTTGTCCGCAATAAGTTTTTTAACCGCTTTAAGTTCTTTTAAAAGACAGTCAAGATATGTATCCACTTTATCTGCCACCTTGCATAGTTCATTGGAAATAAAAGAACAATAATTGCACCTTGTCGGACAAATTGGAATATTTATGAAAAGGTCGACAAGTTTATCGTTTTTAATGATACATTTTTGATTTCTTAAGATGTCCAAAACAAGTCTTGCCTTGTCTTCTTCGACATAATATTCTTTCATAAGCATTTCAGGAATAAGATGTTCTTTAACTTCTCCCCTTTCCACCATTTCTCTGACAAACTTGCAAGGTCTAACTCCTGTAAGCGAACCCCAAGGCAATGTTTTTTTAGATATAGAAGAAAGAACTTGATATAAATGATTTTTAAAATTGCTTTTTCTTAAACTTTTTTCGCGAAGTGGAGTGAGATTTTGTGGAAGAGAGAAAAATTTGACATATTCTTTCTTTTCGTCGCCGTTTATTATCTCAATTTTGCTGGTTGTTGTTCCACCTATAGTCGTATCGCTATGCTGAATAGAAAAAGTATTGTCATCTTCCGAATAAAACAAATTGACAAGGTCTTGCATATCCTTTTCTATTTCTTTATTTTCGCATAAAATTTTCATTATTCGCTCCTGTAAACTTTTTGCACTCCTTTCACACCCTCAAAAGTTTTAATTACGCTATCTAATTCGTCTTTTCCTTTAACTTCAAACTTGATATCAAAAACTACATCATTTTTAGATTTTTTATAAGAAAAACCACGAAGCCCGACCTTTAAATTTTTAGCAACATTGTTGATATAATCAATAGAAGTATTGTCGTCATCTGCAATAACCTTAATTGTTGTCACAAATTTTGCAGTAACATCATCTTCCCACTTAGCGTCAACTAGACGCTCTTTTTCAAGATATTGAAGATTTGGACATTCCTTCCTATGTATCGTCACACCTCTCCCACGTGAGATGTAACCAATAATGTCATCCCCAATAACCGGCGAGCAACAACCAGCATAACGAATAAGAAGTCCGCTGTCTCCGTCAATTAAAACCCCATCCTTATTTTTCTTAACTTCGATGACTTGAGGTTTAATCACTTTGGCATTTTCTTTATAATATAGATTTAATAATCTGCCAATAACAGAATTAATAGATAAAGTCCCGCCTCCGATT
This sequence comes from uncultured Clostridia bacterium, assembly GCA_944349415.1. Taxonomy (GTDB): domain Bacteria; phylum Bacillota; class Clostridia; order Christensenellales; family UBA1242; genus Caccovivens. Next base: position 32,964 of record CALVMX010000004.1, on the reverse strand, counting down.
TCTGCAAAAAGCATATCAGGATTTTCTATCATCATTGATGAGGCAATTTCATTTAAATATTTGTCCTTGTCCGCTTTTGTAAGGTTGATATTTTTTGATTTTAAGACTTGCTCAAAAATGCTCTTGCCCATACGAGTATTTTCTTCTTTAAATTCACTCTTAAAGAAAGAGCGGATTTTGCTTCGAGCAGAGGATGTTTTCACATGCTTGAGCCAGTCACGAGAAGGTCCTTTACTGTTTTGGTTGGTTATAATCTCGACTGTATCGCCGTTGTTTAACTCAGTGGTAATAGGAAAAAGTTTACCATTGATTTTCCCGCCCACACATTTGTTTCCGATTTCGCTGTGAATAGCATATGCAAAATCAATAACTGTGGAATGTAAAGGAAGTTCCAAAACTTTTCCCTTTGGTGTTTGCACAAAAATACTTTCCCCATACAAATCGCTTTTAAGTGTTTCCAAGAATTCTTGAGGCGATAAGTCGTCTGAATTGTCAAGAATTTGTTTGATTCGAGCAAATTTACTGTCAAACTTGTTGTGAGAACGTTTTTCTTTATAAATCCAATGTGCAGCAATACCATATTCGGCGTGTTTATGCATATCAAAAGTGCGAATTTGAATTTCCAAAGGCCTATTATTCTCCGCAATAATCGTGGTATGCAAACTCTGATATCCGTTTGGTTTTGGATTTGCAATATAGTCTTTAACTCGTCCAGCCATTGGCTTGTAAAGAGCATGAATTCGTCCAAAAACCGCATAACAGTCTTCAACTGTCGGCACTAAAACACGCATAGCCAGAAGGTCGTATACTTTACCAAGAGTGATATTTTTCTTTTGAATTTTTTTATAAACGCTATAAAGATGCTTTTGTCTTTTTTGAATTTCCCCTTCAATATTCAAATCTTTAAGGATTTTGTAAAGTTTCTTCTCCACAATTTCCATTTGTTTCATATTGTCCTCAGTTTTAAGAAGGACGTTATTTTTAAGCTCGTTGTAGGCCTTAGGCTCTAGAAATTTGAAGGTGTTTTCCTCAAAAGAATTTTTAAATTTGGTAAGCCCCAAACTTTCAGCAAGCGGAGCAAAAATATCTGCCACCATTTTGACAAATTTCTTTGTTTCCTCTTCCATAGGAAGTGTGACACGTTTAAGGTCATAGTCAATGGTCGCAAATTTAATAATAACCACACGCATATCTTGACAAATCGCCACAAACATACGTTTGATATCTTCCGCTTCCCCACTTTTTGAAATTGTGTTAACATTTCGAAGAAGTTTAAAAGTTTCGTAAAGTTTGTGTTGACTGTTTGTGAGGTCCTTTTCGTAATTCTTAGCATCTTCTTCAAAAACTTTATAGTATTGAAAGAGAAGATAACCCATAAGAACTTCGTTACCCATATAGTATTCCACCATATTGTCAATGACATAATTGAGGCGGTCTAAATTTTCTTCTTCCACCACAATTTTTTCCATGAGCTTATGCTCGTGTGGACTCAAGCGGAAATTTTTATTGATTTTTTCAATGGTTACTTCTCTCATTTTTTACCCCAAGAATTTTTTATCAATAATAATTTATTATAAAATTTCGAATCTGTCAAAGGTTTTTTAACATTTTTTTCTTCTAAAAAGCTAAAAAATTTGTCGTCTGCCTTTTTAATGAGCCCAAGTTCCAAAAATGTCAGAAAAGCGACATAAAAAGTATCAAACGAAACCTTTCCTCTTAGTTTATTCTCATAGAAATCTGCTGGCGAATAAAAATTGCCAGTTTTGGAGACAAGAGCCTTGAATACTCTGCCAAAACTTTCTCTTGAAAGATTAATGTTGTTAAAGCGATTTCTATCCTCTTTTGCTTCCATTGGTAGATAAATTTCGGCATTTGAAATTTTCTGTATTTCACTAATAAAACCACTGTCCAAAACTGGAGAAAGAAAGATGATTTTATTGAAATTTTGTGCCCAAGCTGTTCCTCGCGGAGCAAGTAAGAGGCTGTTATAACCTATGCAGTTTTCATCATAAATGCCAAAGTGATAAATATTATCCTTAGTGTAATTTTTTAAGAAAGTGACAAATTCATAGGCAGAATACGTCACAAAACAAGTGCCATAGACTCCACCCTGTGTGCCAGCCACAAAATTTAAGAGATCGCTTTCTGGATAGTAGGCAAAATTTGCTTCTCCTTCATCATAAAGAAAATGCTCAAGCTGAATTGGATATGTGTATATATGTGCATTGTCAATAATAAAACTTCCAGCATCAAAATCTGAAACCATACCTTTTTTACCATTTTCTTGAAACTCAAAAATGAAAGATTTGTATCTCGAAAAATACAGCGGATTAAAATTCTTGTAAAAATTAAAGTAGGCAAGTTCCAAATCGCCAATTTTTATGTTGGCATGAAGATTATTGAATTTCATCGGCTGAATATCCACATTCTCTGCCGTGATTTTAAACTTCGGCTTTGGATTATCACAACCAAAAGGCTCCAAAAGTTTGATTTCTTTCAAAAATCTATCGTCAATTTCCTCTAACTTTAAGTCAAGGTCGTAATATTTTATAGGTATGAAAACTTTGTCATTAATATGCTCAAAAACAAACGCATTTACGCGGTTGGAAAATTCCTCGTATTTACTTCGCTTAAGTGTTAAACCTGCTGCCATTGTGTGCCCGCCAAAAGTTTCCAAAATGTCACTCATAGACGACAAAAGCTCGTGAATATTGATATCATCAATACTTCTCCCTGAGCCATGAAGAGTGTCGCCCACTTGCGAAAACAAAAAGACAGGACGATTATACTCTTCCACAAGCCTAGCACATGCAATGCCTAAAACTCCCTGATCCCACTTTTTAGATGCAAGTGTGATAACGCGAATTTTGGATAAATCCATTTTTTTAATAGCTTTTTCGCAGTCCTCCATAATTTGTGCGGAAAGTTCTTGACGTTTAGCGTTATGCTCGGCAATTTTGTTCAGATATTTTCTAATCTCAACCGGGTCCTCGCTCATATAAAGCATGAGACTATCCTCTGCATGCCCCATTCTTCCAGATGAGTTGATTTTAGGCGAAATCTTAAAAGCAATGTCAGTTGAACTAGGACTAGAAAGCGAAACTTTATTGTCTTTAAAAAGTTGTTTAAGTCCTAATGGAAGTTTGTCAAAAAGTTGAAAGCCTCGCTTTATAATATTTCGATTTTCGCCTGTTAGCGAAACAATGTCGGCAATGGTCGCAATGGTTGCAATAGGCAAAAATTCTTCCGCCTTTTTCTGTCCTAAAAGCGCCTCAGAAATTTTGTATGCCATGCCTGTTCCACAAATTTCCGTAAAAGGATAATCTTGCCCTTTTATTTTTGCATTGAGAACAAGAGTGTCAGGTATTTGCTCTGGAATTTCGTGGTGGTCGGTGATAATAACATCGATGCCTTTTGATTTTGCATATTCCACTTCCTTGAAACAAGAAATACCACAGTCCACTGTGATAATAAGGTCAGGACAAAACTTCTTTTCAATTTTGTCAATAACCTCACATGATAAACCATAACCGTCAACATAGCGGTTTGGTAAATAAAAATCAGCTTGAATTCCAAGTTTTTTCAAGGTTTTCAGCATTATCGCCGTGGCACTTATGCCGTCAACATCATAGTCACCAAAAATTAAAACTCTGTCCCCTAGTTTTTTTGCTAAATCAATTCTCTCTACTAATTCTTTCATTCCTTTAATGAGAAATGGGTCCAAAAGTTTGGGCATAGAAAGGTAATCTGCAATTTCCTCTTCCGTTTTAAATCCACGTGATAAAATAAGATACATTGTTGATGGTAAAACTTGGAATTTTTCCGCATACTCATTGACAAGAGCGGAATTTTGGTTAAAAAATTTCTTAAAAATCATTGTCGTTTTACCTTAAAAAATACTTTCAAATATATTATAGCGATAAAAATAAAATTTTGCAAGAAAATTAAAGGCAAAATTAAAAAATAAGGAAAAATACTTGCAAAAACAAAAGAAATGTGGTAATATTATTAGCGTTAACGCAACACCCCGTTGCGTTATGATAATAACATTCGCAAGCCTAGTTTTTAATTTTATAAGTTAAAACACATGCAACAGTCCTCGACTGCTTTTAAGATTTTTAAAAAGTTTAGTTTGACTTTATAAAATCCTAGGCAAAAGTCGAAATGAAGTGTAGAACTATCAGGGCTCCCGAAAATGCTTGTCATTTTTGGGACAGTCATCGACTGTTTTTAAGATTTTAAAGTGTTTATTTAACTTGATAAAATCTAGGCAAAAGTTGAAATGAAGCGTAGAACTATCAGGGCTCCCGAAAATACTTGTCATTTTGGGACAGTCATCGACTGTTTTTAAGATTTTAAAGAGTTTATTTAACTTGATAAAATCCTAGACAAAAGTCGAAATGAAGTACAGAACTATCAGGGTTCCCGAAAATGCTTGTCATTTTTGGGAAAAGCGAAGAAACAAACGAATGGTAAGACTTTTGACGAAGGCAAAAGTTGAAATGAAGTGTAGTTTGCGACGTAAGCAGGTGTGGCGGAATGGCAGACGCACAAGACTCAAAATCTTGCGAAGGTAGCTTCATGAGGGTTCGACCCCCTCCACCTGCACCAAATCATAAAAAACGAACCTTAAAAATTTCTAGGTTCGTTTTATTTTATTTAAATTTGAAAATTTCATAATTGTAATAATTTTGTATAATATTGTAAAATATTGTAAATAAATTACATTATAAAATCTACTGGTCTCCTGATTTATATTTTTAACATTTTTGAAATATTTTGTAAAATATTGTAAAATTAAATAGCTTACTAAAAACTACAAATTCTTCAATATTTAAAAAAATGCATACAAGTTTTGTGTGCATTTTATTTTAAATTCATTAATCTGACATTATTCCATTCCTTTTCCATTAATTGTATTTTTCTCATCTATATTTTCATAAAAATAAACGGTGTCAGTATTATAAATACTTGTCCTATATTTTTTATCTTTTAAACTGAATGCCATAATTTTAAATAGTCCTCTATGTGATAAATCATCAAAAATTTTAATTGATTCATCAGATTTAAAATTTTCATCAAAAACAATACTCAAATCATATGTATAATACAGCCCATTGTTTTTCTCTTCAACTTTAGGCTCTCTTCTTATAAACATTCTTTCATATAAATTTGAAAAATTATAAACAACACCGCGTGAAACAATGATATTTTTGTTTTTAACAATATCAAAATTTTCCGCTAGAAAGTCTAATAAATTTTCATCATATTTATTAAGAAAAATATCCACTCTTACCTCTTAATTTTATTTTAACATTTAGGTTGTCTTTTGTCAAGATAATAATTTAAAGCATAAACTACAAAACAAACAAAAAAAATAACTCAAAAAATGAGTTATTTTTATTATATTTTAGATAGCTTCTTCCTCTTTTTCCACTTTAACAGGAACAACAGAACGATATTTCTTAAGTCCAGTTCCTGCAGGAATAAGTTTACCAATAATAACATTTTCCTTGATACCAACAAGATTATCAACCTTGCCTTTAAGCGCAGCATCGGTAAGAACTCTTGAAGTTTCTTGGAAAGATGATGATGATAAGAAAGATTCTGTCATAAGAGCGGCTCTTGTAATTCCAAGTAACATTCTTCTTGCAATTGCCGGTCTGCCACCTTCACGAAGAGTTTTCTCATTTTCTTCATCACATTTTGAAATATCTACAATTTCTCCTGTAAGAAGATCTGTATCTCCCGCATCTTCAATTTTAACTTTCTTGAGCATTTGACGAATGATAATTTCAACGTGTTTATCATTAACCTTAACGTCTTGACCACGGTATACTTTAATAACTTCAGAAAGAAGATATTGTTCAAGTCCTTTAAGACCTTTTGTTCTTAAGAGGTCAGATGGATTAATAGCACCAGCAGTAAGTTGTGTTCCTGGCTCTACTTTTTCGCCGTCTTTAACTTTCAAAACAGCAGGTTTTCTAACTTCATAATCGACGTCGCCTTCGCCGGTAATAATAGTAATAATATAATTTTTAGCATCTTCTTTAATCTTTACTCGACCGGCAACTTCAGAAAGTAAACATTCGCCTTTTGGTTTTCTTGCTTCGAAAATTTCCTCAACTCTAGGAAGACCTTGAGTAATATCGGCAGCAACGGCAGAACCACCAGTGTGGAAGGTTCTCATAGTAAGCTGCGTTCCAGGTTCACCAATGGACTGAGCAGCAATAATACCAACTGCCTCGCCAAGTGTAACCATATCTTTACCAGCCATATTTCTTCCATAGCATTTAGCGCAAACGCCATGTTTGCAACGGCAAGTGATAAGAGAACGAATTTGAACTTCTTTAATTCCAGCGTCCACAATAGCTTTAGACTGCTCTTTTGTTATCATTTCATTTGCTTTAACGATAACTTCACCAGTTTTTGGATTAACAACATCTTCAACAGCAACACGTCCATAAATTCTCTCGTCAAGAGTCTCTTGAACGAAACCGTCAGAAACAAGTTCAGAAACAGTAACACCTTTAACTTTTTCGCCGTTATCAGCAAAGCAGTCTTCACTGGTAATTACAACATCTTGAGAAACGTCAACAAGACGACGAGTTAAGTAACCAGAGTCAGCTGTTTTAAGAGCGGTATCAGAAAGACCTTTTCTTGAACCACGTGAGTTAATGAAGTATTCAATTGGAGTCAAACCTTGTCTAAAAGAAGATTTGATAGCAGTATCATTCTTTGTTGCAGAAGCAGTAGCTTTAATACCGATCATACCACAGTCACTGTTTAATTGCACTTTGTTACCACGAGCGCCAGAAAGCACCATAAGACTGAATGGGTTAAAATCGTCCATAGAATTAACAACAGCATCTTGAACTTTATTTACTGCGCGGTTCCAAATGTCAATATTAGCATCCAATTTTTCATTTAATGTGATAAGACCACGACTAAGAAGTTTTTCATTTTCTAAAACTTGGTCCTCAGCTTCTTTCAAAATTTGAGCCTTTTCTTTAGGTTCGTCAATATCGTAAATATTAACAGAAATGGATGCAAGAGTAGAGTATTTATAACCGATTTCTTTCAATTTGTCGACAATTTCTGCCGTTTGTGTTGTGCCATATTTGTTGTAAACATCAGCAACAAGAGTTTTGAGCTCGCCTTTTTTAACAGGTTTGTTGATTTCAAGTTCACAAACATTATCTTCAATTGATCTGTCAACATATCCCAAATCTTGTGGAATAATATTGTTAAATAATACACGACCTACAGTTGTTGTAACACGTTTTGTATAAGTTTTGCCGTTATATTCTTTTGTAAGTCTAACTTGACATTCAGCTTGAAGGTCAAGGTTTTTAGTTTGATACGCATAAATCATTTCATTTCTTGAAGCGAACATACTGCCTTCACCTTTAGCACCAGGTCTTACTAAAGTCAAGTAGTAACAACCAAGAACAACGTCCTGAGAAGGAGTAACAATAGGTTCTCCGTCAGAAAGTTTCAAAATGTTATTTGATGCAAGCATTAAAGTTCTTGCTTCCGTTCTTGCGTCAATAGAAAGAGGAATATGAACAGGCATTTGGTCACCGTCGAAGTCAGCGTTGAACGCAGCGCAGGCAGATGGGTGAAGTTTGATAGCCTTTCCTTCAACAAGAACAGGCTCAAAAGCTTGAACGGAAAGTCTGTGAAGTGTTGGAGCACGGTTCAAAAGAACAGGATGGTCTTTAATAACATCAGCCAAGATATCCCAAACAACAGGTTTTTCTCTTTCGATCATACGCTTTGCAGTTTTAATGTTGTTTGTTAAATTCATTTCAACAAGTCTGTTCATAATGAATGGTTTGAAAAGTTCAAGAGCCATTTCTTTTGGAAGTCCGCATTGATAAATCTTAAGTTCTGGACCAACAACAATAACTGAACGACCAGAATAGTCAACACGTTTTCCAAGAAGATTTTGTCTGAAACGTCCTTGTTTACCACCAAGCATAGCAGAGAGCGACTTCAAATCTCTCTGTTTAGAGCCTTGAACAGCCTTACCACGTTTACCATTATCAATAAGGTTGTCAACAGCCTCTTGTAGCATTCTTTTTTCGTTTCTGATAATAACATCAGGAGCGCCGAGTTCCATAAGTTTTTTCAAACGGTTATTTCTGTTGATAACACGACGATACAAATCGTTTAAGTCACTTGTTGCATATCTACCACCGTCCAATGGAACCATAGGACGAAGGTCAGGTGGAAGAACTGGAATAACATCAAGCACCATCCAAGTTGGATTATTTCCACTCTTTCTAAAAGATTCAACAACATCAAGTTTTTTTGCTGCCTTAATTTTTCTTTGACCTTTAGAAGTTTTAAGTTCTTCTTTTAAATCTTTTGCTTCTTTTTCAAGGTCAACATCGCCAAGAAGTTTTTTAATAGCTTCTGCGCCCATACCAGCATCAAAACTGCCATAGCCGAATTTTTCAATAGCATCACGATATTCTTTATCAGTTAAAATTTGTTTATATTCTAAATCTGTGTTTTTAGGGTCTGTTACGATGTAATTGATATAATAAACCACTTGCTCCAAAGTTTTTGGAGTAAGGTCTAAAAGCATACCAATACGAGATGGAACGGTTCTGAAATACCAAAGGTGTGTGACAGGACAAGCAAGTTCAATGTGCCCCATTCTTTCACGACGCACCTTGCTTCTTGTAACTTCAACACCGCACTTATCGCAGATAACACCACGATAACGGATTTTCTTATATTTTCCGCAGTGACATTCCCAGTCCTTTTTAGGTCCGAAAATTCTTTCGCAGAAAAGACCGTCTTTTTCTGGCTTTTGTGTTCTATAGTTGATAGTTTCTGGTTTTGTTACCTCACCATGAGACCATTCCCTAATTTTTTCAGGTGAAGCAATACCAATTTTAATTTTTTCAAAGTTATTAAGTTCAAACATAACAATCCCCTAAAATTAATTTCTATATATTCTCTTTTGTAAGTTACATTTTTTGTTATCTCTTGCATTTTAATATTATTTACCTTTTGCCTTAGCATCTTAATCTTCGCAAGAGAGCAGCGACAGCGTCATAAACTACACTTCTTTTCAACTTTTGCCATAAGCCAAAAGTCTTAACATTCGTTTGTTTATTCCTTTTCCCAAAAATGTCAAGCATTTTCGGGAGCCCTAAAAGTGCGATTTCGTTTGGTCGCTAATAGGCGAAAACAAACGTTAGAGCGATACTTTTCGAGTAAACTCGAAAATGAGCAAGAGTGAAGTTTTCGCCTATTCGTCAAAATCTCCAAAGTCATCGAATAGGTCGATATCATCAAGTCCTGCTGTTGAAGTTTGTTCTTCAATAGCCTCTTCAATATCACTCTTCTTTTCTTCTTCCTCACCATTTGAATTGATGATTTCATCAAGGTCAAGAGTAACATTCTTAAGGTCATTTTCCACTTCATTTTCAAGACTTGGTTTATCGTGTTCGTCTTGTGAAAGTTCTGGTAAGTCAATTTCTTCGTCATTTTCCGTCAAAATCTTAACATCAAGAGCAAGTGCTTGAAGTTCTTTCACAAGAACCTTGAATGACTCTGGAATTCCAGGTTCAGAAATAGGTTCGCCTTTAACAATAGCTTCAAATGTCTTAACACGTCCAACAACATCATCAGATTTAACAGTGAGCATTTCTTGAAGAACGTGAGAAGCACCATATGCTTCAAGAGCCCAAACTTCCATTTCACCAAATCTTTGACCACCGAAGAGTGCTTTACCGCCGAGTGGTTGTTGAGTGATAAGTGAGTAAGGTCCGATAGAACGAGCGTGAATTTTGCTGTCAACCATGTGGTTAAGTTTAAGCATATACTTAATACCAATAGTTGTCTTGTTTTCAAATGGTTCGCCAGTTCTTCCGTCATAAAGTTGAACTTTACCGTCTTCTGGGAAATTATTTTCTTTCAAAAGTTCCTTAATCTTATTAACATCAGCACCATCAAATGCTGGAGTTGCCACTTTCCAACCAAGAGAGCCAGCAACAAGGCCTAAGTGAACTTCCAAAACTTGTCCTAAGTTCATACGAGCAGGAACACCAAGTGGATTCAAAATGATGTCAAGTGGTTTACCGTTTGCCATAAATGGCATATCAGCTTCAGGCATAACAATGGAAACAACACCTTTGTTACCATAACGTCCCGACATTTTGTCGCCGACAGAAAGTTTTCTCTTTTGAGCAATGAAAACTTTAACAAGTTCGTTGACACCTGGCTCGAGTTCGTCTTTGTTCTTTCTTGAGAATACTTGAACATCAACAACGACACCACCTTTACCATGTTGAACGCGAAGAGAAGTATCTCTAACTTCTCTAGCTTTTTCACCGAAGATAGCACGAAGAAGTCTTTCTTCTGGACTAAGTTCGGTTTCGCCCTTAGGAGAAACTTTACCAACCAAAATATCTCCTGGTCTAACTTCCGCGCCAATTCTGATGATACCATTTTCATCAAGGTTTTTAAGAGCATCTTCACCAAGATTTGGAATATCACGAGTGATTTGTTCGTCACCGAGTTTGGTTGTTCTACATTTAAGTTCTTCGACTTTCAAGCAAATAGATGTATAGACATCTTCTTTAACCAGTCTTTCATTGATAAGAATAGCATCCTCGTAGTTGTATCCTTCCCAGTTCATATAACCGATAAGAACGTTTTTACCAAGAGCAAGTTCGCCATTTTCACAAGAATAGCCATCAACAATTATTTGACCTTTTTTAACTTTTTCACCTTTCTTTACACAAGGTTTTTGGTTAACACAGGTTTCATCGTTTGTTTTTTCAAATTTTGTAAGAGGATAAATATCTTCCTCGCCGTCAGAATTTTTAACTCTAACTTCGTCAGCACTAACATAACTTACCACACCGTCTTTTTGACAAATAATACAATGTCCGCAGTCACGAGCCACAATTTCTTCCATACCAGTTCCAACAACTGGAGCTTCTGGTCTCAAAAGTGGAACGGCCTGACGTTGCATGTTTGCACCCATAAGTGCACGGTTAGCTTCATTCGAGTTAAGGAAAGGAATAAGTGAGGTTGCAACAGAGATAAATTGTCTTGGAGATGCATCCACAAAATCAACTTGTCTTGCAGGAACATCAACGACATAGTCTTTATGACGACAAATAATTCTTTTGTTTACAAATTTGCCTTGTTCGTCAAGTGGTTCGGTTGCTTGTGCGATATATGCTGTATCTTCAATATCAGCCATATAATATTCGCATTTATCAGAAACCACACCTGTTTCCTTGTCAACCTTTCTATATGGAGTTTCAAGGAAACCATATTCGTTAACTTTAGCATAACTTGTCAAAGTGTTAACAAGACCGATAGCTTGACCTTCTGGAGTTTCAATAGGACAAATACGTCCATAGTTTGTGTAGTGAATATCACGAATTTCGGCATTTGCTCTTTCTTTTTTAATACCGCCAGGACCAACAGCAGATACACGACGTTTTTGTGTGATTCCAGAAAGTGGATTAACTTGGTCCATAAGTTGAGAAAGTTGAGAAGAAGCCACAAAATCACGAAGAGCACGATTTACAGCTTTAGGATTAACAACTTGTCTTGGAGTAACTTCACTCAATTCTTTACCTTGAAGAGTTTCTCTAACATTAGAAACAAGTTTAGTAATTCCTGAACGGAAGTGGTCATAGAAAAGTTCGCCAACAGTAGCAATTCTTTTATTGGACAAGTGTTCTATCTTATCAGTTTTAGCAATTCCTTCCAAAACATCAAGATACATACTCATAGAAGCCAAAATATCCCCCCTTGTAAGAGTTCCCATCACCAAGTCTTTAGCTCTTTCTTTAATAGCTTGCAGTTTCTTTTCTTTAGTCTTGTTTTCTTTTAAGATTTCTTTCAAAACTGGATAATAAACTTCTTCCAAAATTCCAAGTTCTTTTTCATCGCATGGGAAAACGTCAGAAAGTCTAACTCTGTTGTTTCCACGAACAAGGTATTTTTTGTCAGGAAGTTGAATCCAAACTTCGTTGATACCGCTTGCCTTAATCTTGTTTGCAGTCTCAGCATCAATTTCCATACCTTTTCTAACTAAAATTTCGCCGTCTTCAGTCACGATATCTTCAGCAGCTTGTTGTCCTGTGATACGTTTTGCGATGGAAAGTTTTTTATTTAAATTATATCTACCAACGCGAGAAAGGTTGTAATATTGGTCAGAGAAGAACCAGAGATTTAAATAACTTCTTGTGGTTTCAGCAGAAGGAACGTCAGCAGGGCGTGTTTTTCTAGCAAATTCCAAAAGAGCTTCTTCTTGTGTTTGTTGAGTTTCTTTTTCAAGAACGTGCTTAACAAGTCTATGGTCACCAAAAAGTTTAGAAATTTCGTCAGAAGTATAACCAAAACATTTAAGGAAAAGTCCTAAAGTGATTCTGTTTCTTCTGTCCAAAACAATGTTAAGAACTTCGTTTGCACCTTGTTTAACTTCAATATACATACCACGTTTTGGAATTATTTGACCAACAAGTGTGGAATTGTCTTGATTATTGTCACGAAGAAGATAGTAATTTGGAGATTTGATAATTTGATTTACGACAACTCTTTCCACACCATTGAAAATGAAAGAGCAATCCTCAGTCATATAAGGAATATCTCCAAGGAAAACAACATCTTCAACAGCTTGTCCTGTTTCTTCAACGACAAAACGAGCCTTAACATTTAAAGGAACAGAATAAGTAGAACTTCTCCTTTTACATTCCTTTTTAGAATATTTAGGCTCTTTATCCATAACGATATCAAGAAAATAAAGTTTAGCCTTTCCGCTATAGTCCACGATAGGCGAAAACTCATCTAAAACTTCTCTAATACCATTCTTCAAGAAATCTTGGAAAGAATTTCTTTGAATTTCAAGAAGAGGTGGAATATCAATGTAACTTTTAAGTTGAGAAAATGTATATCTCTCAGAATTTCCGAATTTTTGTTTTTTCATAGCAACTGACATAAAACACCCCTAAAAATAGATTAAAAAAAAGGAAACAAGATGGCGCGAACTTGCCAACTCATTTCCCAATTATTTAGTTAAAAATAGCGCTTATTTTCCACATTAGATTATTAACCACTTCATTATATCAGTTTCAAAAGACGTTTGTCAACACTTTTTTGAAAAATTTTTTATAATTTTTAAAAATTTTGTCAAAAATTTAACTTTTCTAAATGTGGATATAGTCTCATTGACTTCAATATTACATTACCATATTTTTAAAAGAAAAAGCAACTAAAATTGATAAAATTTTTTAATTTTTAAAATCCACATATGCTCATATCATAATTTTAGACTAGAATTTGAATATTTAAACATTAAAATAAAAGATGGAAGCCCATCTTTTATTTAATTTACACACCTAAAAAGGCATCATCGACACAAGTTCCAATATTGTATACATTTAAAATATAACTTGCGTCGCTGGAATTTGCTGAAGTATAGTATGAAAAACTTATATTTTGTGAGTAGATTGGAGTGACTGACCATACATCATCCTCAAGTGTGGCAAAATATGAACCTTTATTATACATTCTATTACCTATAGAGTAAACATTAATATTGGAACCACTTGAACTTCCTGTTAGACCATTGATATAGCCTGTTCCAGTTAAATATTCAGGCTCATCTTCAGTAGGTGATGAAATATAGTAATCATATCCTGTTTCAGAAGCTTGAGATATTAAAACTGAAGTTTCTTCAGTTATAGAAGTAGCAACCATGTCATAAACTCCAGAAACTAAATCAGCATTTGAAATAGTGTTTGCAACATTTATAGTTCCAGAATCTAAGTAACCAATAATTTCACCAAAGAAGATTATAGAATTTGTGTTATAAACATAGATGGTTATTTCTCCATTTATATTAATGTTATTTGCTGAACTTCTATAAGATTCAATAAGGACACCATTTTCATCAATAGCAAAGTCGGTGGATATTGTAGTAAAACCATCAGTAGAGCTTTCATCCGGAATAACAATTTTATTATCTGAAGTTTCATCAATGTATTCGCTGTAATAATTTCCAATTTCACTGTTTGCAGCATCACTTATTGAAGAGTCAATATTAATGACAGCTTGCCCATCAGCTAAAGCTATAACTCCTCCCATGTAGACTTCAGACTGAGATGTTCCAAGAATACTCAAATTTCCTGAATAATTTATATTATTCATCAAAACTGAGATATCTCCTTGAGCTATGCCGACTAAACCGCCAACCGCCATAAAACCTGTAAGACTGGCATTTATATCGATATTACTAATTTCCGTATTGCTATTAACTATTCCAGCGAGTCCGCCCATATATGAAACCCCACTTAAAGAAGTAGTATCGCTTAAATCAAGACTTTGTGAAATTGAAATTGAATCAATTGTTCCACCACTTATAATACCGGCAAAGCCACCGACAGCCGAAGGAGTATAAGGCAATAATGAGAAGATTTGCATGAAATTGCCAGAACCTGTGACTTCAACTTCGCTGACATCTCCTGCCGTTTCTCCTACAACAAGTCCGCCATAATTAAAGGCATTGATAATAAGACCGTCAGAAACTGTAAGTGTCAATTCACGAGCAACCACATTTTCATCGATAAAGCCAATTAAACCACCAGCTTTTGCACCAACGACGGAGACATCAGAATTAACTTCCACTTGATTAATAACACCAGTTCCGCTTGCTACACCAACAATAGAACCAGCAAACGAGTAATAACGATAAACAGTGGAATTGCTATCAAATTCATTAGAATCTGTGGCAATATAAGTAGCCCTTGCTGAAAGAGATGATTCCGCATTAGATATAGTATAGTTTCCTACCGCAAGACCAACAAGACCACCGACAATGTTTCTGCCAGTAATCATAATGTTGTCATCACTTATCACATTAACATTGGCTATCGTTCCACTATCTAATCTACCTGCAACAGCACCTGCAACTTGTGCATTTGTAAATACCATTTCATTTGGTTCTAAATCAAAGTTAAGAAGAGTTCCTACTGCATTCACTCTTGACGAACTCCCCACTTCAGCAAAAAGACCAGCAAGTTGCAAACTTTCGCTTGAAACCATGTGAATATTGCTTACTGACAAGAAGTTACCTTCAATGTATCCCATAAAATGTGTGGTATAAAGTGAACTGTTTCCACTAAATTCACTGTAATCAATATTATTAATAATTCTATAATAAGCATAGTTATAATTATTTCTGTCATTCTCATTTAAAATATAATTTTCAAAATGTTCCGCATTATCCAAAAGTATAGGATTATAAACGCTTCCTGTCTCTCCAGCTGCTGCAGTATTTGCGTAATTATATTGAACAGTAGTAATTCCTGTTTCTTCATCTACAACCTCTTCAGTTGAATACAAATATCGTTGAGAGAAAGCCGTGATGTTTGGAGCCACAAGTTCGAGTCTGTTCAAATTAAATACTTTTCCATTGAATGTGGAAGATGAATTTTGAGAATTGTAGAACCAAACGGAATTATAGTTTCTTGAGGTTGTATGTGTAAAGTTCTTGAAGTTTTCCTCAAAATTACTGCTATTTCCGTTTTCATCTTCACTAATTGTAAATTCTCGGAAAGATAATGCTCTCACATTGTGTCTATTTGGATTTGCGTCAAGAGTAGAAATTGAAATATTTACATCTTCCTCAATAGTAACCTCTGAATTGTTGTTAATTACACCATTTATGTTATATAAAACAATAGGATTATCTATACCTGTATCTTCGTCTATCGTTGAAGCTTGAGAAAGATAATAGCAGTCCCAAATATATCCACTATTTGCTCTAGCAAAACCAAAACTTTGTGTGTTGTAACTAGACAATACACTTGTTGAGAAAGATGACTGAATTTCTCCTTCTTCAGCATTTTCATAAACAAAGCCAGCAGAAATAGAACCTGCATGTTCCATATTAATATTAGTATAGCAGTCCTTAACAAAACCAGAATTTTGATAAACAAAGCCTGCAATAGTATTATCAGACTGAATGAAATCATCACTGCCTGCATAATAAACGTTATTAGGATTAACGGTATCTTCCTCAATTCCAGAAACATATGAAGTGTAAATTTCTCCAGTATTTTGAAGAACAAAGCCAGAAGTATATTCTGTTGAAGTGTTTGTTTCGTTTAATAGACTTCCACCTCTAAATGCAGAAGAGGAAATCGTTCCTGTATTTGATGCAACAAATCCTGCAAGATTAACATTTGTCATAATATCTAAAGAAGACATAGAGTTTGTAATCACGCCGTTGTTCATACCAATTAAGCCGGCAACATACGAACCGGAAACTGTGTTAGTGTAAGTTACAGATAATGCTGCTCCGTTGGAAGAAATTGTTTGACAATTCGTAACGATCGCATTATTGTTTGCAGCAAGCAAGCCTATTGAGAAAGAATCCGATTCCATAATAAAGTTAGTATTAGCATAAATTTCTATTGTCACATTTTTAAATACGGCATCATTGCTTGCAGATGTTGTGCCAATATTTGCAAACACTCCGACGTTACTTACGGTTGAATCGAATCTATAGTCTCCGCCTATCATAATAGTGTAGCCATTACCGTCAAAACCAGCAACTTGAGTCTCTATCGGCATAAATTGGTCATATTCTAGACTTTCAGCGTTTGGAAGCACAATATCAGTAAGAAGTATGTAATACTCACCGTCCTCCATATTTAAGAAATCTTCATAACTTTCAATTGGAAGAGGACTTTCGTCGGTGCTTTGTTGATGAATGGAGAATGTGAATGTTGTGTAGAGTTCATGTTGTTCATAGCCAGAGCTCATATCACAGATATAAACACCATTATTCATAGCATATTGACCTTCAACTGTGAAATAATAGATGTCCATTTCTGGCTCATAGAGCCTTATTGCTGTAAAGGTCAAACCATTGATAATGTAATAATCTGTTCTTAATTCTTTACCTTCTTGGAGAACTTCACGCGTTGAATTAACATTATTTACCACTTCAAAAGTAACTGTGCTTGTAAGACGGTTGATAAAGGTTTCAACACTTGCCACAACTTGAGCATTGGAGGAATCATATTCCATGAAATCCCAAATATCAAAAGTCAAAGAATAGGCATTGCCAACTGCAGTGGAAATAACTCCGTCATTCATTCCGCTAACAAGATCTTCACTAACACCTTCAACATATTGATAATTAAAGACATATTCCATGACATAGACAACGATTTCTTGAGAGTATTTTACCGTAACATTGTCTACTATCCTACTTGCATAAACATTGATTTCCAGCCTATAACCAACATCACCAGTATAAGGTATTTTATTAGAAGTAATGTTTAAACTATAGTTTCTATTTTCTCCTTGTAGGGTTGCAATATTTGGATTAGAAACAGTTATTTGAATATCGCTTAAACCAAAGCCATAATAATCCAAAGTCATACCATAACTAAGCCCTCTTGCAACATAGTAAACGTCACTTTCTTCTCTATCATCAAAGGAAAGGTTAGCATAATTTGCTAGTTTTGTTGTTAAATCTATGCTTGTCTCATATGCCACAAGTCCGTCGTCATAATAACTAATAGAAATATCAAATCTAATTGGCATACTATCTTCGACTCCACTTGAAGATAGCATGTAACGTATATAAATTCTTCCAGAATATCCGACTTGTTCCTCTTCATCTAAATTAGCATTTAATTCTGTGAAATAATCTATCATTTCTCTATAGGTAAAAGTAAAAGTTCCGTTACTATAATTTCCAAATTCAATATCAGGGACAAAACTAATAAATCCATTTTCCGAAGTTTGATAAACAAAATTGAATGTAGCAATGCCAGCACCTTCATTGCTGTTTATTTGGTTGTTTGAAATGGTAAAGGTTTCAAATTCTGCATCCACAGGGTCTACGCTAATTTCCAAAATACCATATTGAGAAGGGACGATAACTTGGTCTGCAATTGAAATGTTGTTTATATTTGAATAATTGTCAACAACAACATTGGAAATTTTAGCTTCACTAAGATTAAAGATGTATTCACATGAAACACCGTCATAAAGTTCATTTGCATAAAAGACTATTTTATATGTGCCATAAATGTTTGTTATGTCCTTATTTTCATATGCAACGCTCTCTCTATTCACGGAAAGAGAAAAATCATAAACATTATTCTCTGATTTATCAAAAACAACAAAGAAAAGTTCACTATCAGTAAAAGTGTTCATATAACTTTTCCAGATATTTAATTTTTCCTCTTCTGAAGCGTTAAAAATTGATGAATCTCCCATTCTACTTTGAACTAAAGAGAGATTTCCGCCATTTTCATCTAACATATAAATTTCATAATAAACATATTCCGTGTTTTGTGATGTGATAGAAACTTTATCTTCAAAAGTCTCATTAGTTTCCATAGAAATCATATTAGATGCCGTTTGAATATTTGTTGCAGTTTCTTGATAATAAACATTTAAGTCAATAGTTTCGGCATTTCTAGAGCTACCTATTGACATACGATAAATCTCGCCGTTAATTTCTGCCTCAATATATGAATCTAAAGTATATACATCATAGCCTTCAGTGTAGCCATTATTTGAAGAATTTCTAATGAAGAGAATTTGTTGACCATTTACAATACTTCTCGTGTAATTCCCAACGTTTGTTCCATTTTGGCTTGTTGCGCTAACACTTATAGAAGTGTTTTCAGAAAGTTGGAAACTCATATCTTGGTATCTTAAAATGCCGTCACGAGAAACAGACCAGTCCACCTCTTCTCTATCATTCACGATAACACCTGTTTTATGTTCATAATCGTAAGTTGCCACAGCATAAATAGAGGTTTGTCTAGAACCATAGACATATATGCTTGTGTTGTCAATGATATTTTGTCCATTTGATGTATTGCTTGTATAAAATACTGAATTTTGAACATCTTTGTTAAAGAAATTTACAATTTGAAGATATATATTAATGGAAGTTTGAACATTTAAAATACTTTGTAATCTTACCGTTGCCAAACCTTCGCCTAGAGTTGTAATATTACCACTTGTGTCAACATTGATATAACCAGAAGAAGTAGAAATAATTTCTGCATCACGAGTATCAATTGCAAAAGGATAAAGATTAGAATTTGTAGAAAATGTATTTAGTTCATCCACTATGTCCTGTGGAACTATGCTATCATTTTGTGAACTAACTAAAGATTCGGCACTAAAATAATAGGCAAGATAAACATAGTCAGTGGCATCAGCGGTTGTACCATTAAGTTTAAAGTCATCTTTGGTAAGCCCGATATTTACTGGAGAATATTCAAAAGTTAATCTTTCCACTATAGTATTTGATGTATCTAAAATAATATAATCGCCATAATAGTCATTTCTTGAAATTTCAGACTGACTGTAATTAGTATTTTCAATTACCCCTCTTGAAACATATGTAATGACATCAAATTGGAAATTGGACATCTCGCCTCTGTTACTTACCATCACATTTCCTATGGAGATTATAGTGGCATCATCATAAATAACCTCTTCATTCTCTGTATCAAATCTTTTTTCTCCCGAGCGAACAATAAACATAGAAGCATCGTAAGCTGCACGTCCGTCGTCCACAGCCTCTACTTTGTTATATGAAATAATATCATTTTGGTCATCTCTTTCATTATAATTAATTCCAATTCCAGAAATAATAGTATCATTCCCGCCGTAACCATCATAGCCAGTATCTTCAGTATATCCATAATTATCAACACCAATAATTCCGCCAACATAATTTTGCCCTCTTAAGAAAACTCGTGAAGTATTATCGAAAATATTAATATTTTGAGCATTTGTACTATTGTCTGGAGGAACTCCAATGGTAGCAAAACCAACTATACCGCCGACAGCTGTTTGATATATAGTATTTTCAGCGTCAACATATTGACTGTCAACTTCACCACCTACAATAAGATTTGAAAGCGTTAACGGATTACTAATATTATCCTCAGTAGGAGTAGATTCAGCATAACCTACAATTCCACCAGCGTAAATAGTTGCAGTAGAACTGCCTTGATTTGCACTATAATTAGATATTTCAATATTTACATATGCAGAATATGTGGAATAACCATAAATATTGAGGCTTTCGTCATCAATTCGAGTAATGTTTCCACTTGTAGCTCCAGCAACACCACCAACATTGATAGTTCCACTTGGAGCACTTATAGTAAGTTTGGAGTCAAAATAAGCCATATTTTTAACTGACTGATTATTAAATCCAAACTCGCCAGCCACATCCGAAATTGTGTAATAAAAATCTTCATCACTATTCATTAAATCAGCATAATCTTGAGTGTTATAGGCAGGATAGTATTGAATAATTTCGCCATAATTATAACCTACAACTGCACCAATATATAATTCGTTTCCAGTAGCTATAACACTAGAATTAGAACCTGTAACATTTACAGATACATTGGAAATTTTTCCATAATTTTTCCCAGAAAGGATGCCAATATAGCTGATTAATGAAGCTGTTAAATTGAAACTGCCAGAAAGTGAAACATTTTTAATATAAGCGCCTTCTTCTATTTGTGCAAAAAGTCCATAATAATTTTCAGTATTTAAAGTAAAAGGAGAAATTCCTAATTGGCTTGAATTTGAAGTTAAATTTATGCCAGAAATACCAGCTTGAGAGGTAGTCCCGACAATACTACCACTAAAACCAACGAGGATATTTTCCCCATTAACAGAAGTGCCTACCATTCCAATAGTTGTTCCGGTAAAATTACTTAAATCAATAAGATTTCTAATTTCATAATGACTCGAAAGAGTTTTTTCGTTTGTGCCGATAGCAAATACATCAGCTGGAGTTTCCAAAATATATCGATTTTTCTCAGAGCCATTTCGATAAGATACATCTATCTCTATCGGGTTATAGTCAGTAATAACGGAAGCACTTTCGCCCCATTCTATAGGATAGATATATATTTGACCTGCAAGTGTGACATCATCTATATCATCAATATTTGAAGTGCTCTCGTAAAAACTCTCTGCAGAAACTTCCACAAGATACGTGCCAGTAACCTGAGCGGTTATAGTAACTTCAACGAGATTAGAAGAATAAGTATTATCAGGAATATATTCTGCACGAAGAGTGGTATTGGTAGCATTTTGAGGTGTAACATAAACCACAAAACTTTCCACTAAATTACTGTTCGTAAAAACTAGTTCATCAATAACCGAGGCTGTTGAAACATCTGTAACAGGAGTATACTCTGTGGCAGTAATGTTAATATCATAACGCATTTGAGTATAATCTCTTTGACTAACATAAGAGTGAATTGTAAAAGTTGAGGAACCGATATTTTCATGAACATATGTTAAAGTATCAAGATTAAAATATCTCCCCTGACCTATAGCAAACTCATTTGTGAAAGAAATAACAACATCATATTGTCTATCATTAAAAGTATAAACTGTTGAAATTGAATTTTCAACATAAAACATAAATCCATTTTCAAAAACAATAGTCGCTTCTCTAGTTTGTCCACCCATAGAAATGGTTACCGTTGTAGAAGTTGCGATCGGACGCGCTGTTTCATTAGTATTAGATGGGTTAGTTTCAACATAATAATAAACAAATTTGTTATCATAATTTTCAGTAACAAGATTTGCGACTAAATACTCTTGAAAATTTGTGCTATCAATAGTAGTTATAATTTCTCCACCATCATCTACACCTTCCGTAGGATCCCAATAAGTTGTTACATTGTCTAAGAAATCAGAAATAAAAGTATCTGTGAAAGAATATTGATAGAAGTTATATGAATCACTGGTTTCCGCTCTAATTGAAAAGGTAATTTGTCTATCATTTTCTGGAATATAACTACTATCGCCATAATAAACGACATTATCTACAGCATATCTGCCATTATTTAAAAAGGCAAATTCGCTGAGCAGAGAATATGAGATAATGTTTATTCTAAAAGATAATTCTTCAGTTTGACGCGTATAAGTTATTGGATCAACCACATAACCACTAACAGTAAACATAATAGATGTTTGACCATTGCTCTCTGTTTGAATTTGATATGTATTAGAAAGTTTGGAATAATTAACTACGCCTTCCACCCAACCGTTATTGGCGTTTTCTATCGCAGTGACATTTTGAATGTATCCGCTAAATGTTATACTAGAAGATAAGCCATATTGCACCACATAGCCTGCGTCTGTTGAGGTTGTAGGGTTTAAAATTTCCAAGTTTAAAACATCATAATATTCTAAATCATCACTCGACTGAGTTCTTTCATAATAGGCAATATTACCTATATCGCTGATATCTATATAGGTTGATTCCTCTTTCATTGTGTTTATAACTGTAAAAGTAACAGTGGTAGAAGTTCCGTTGTCGAGTAAAATATTATATACTCCAGTTCCCGTTCTTCTTGCACGCACACCAAAATTTAGATAAAATTCCGTATTATCTCCATTTGGCAGACAAGTTTCTTCCATGCCTACAAAACTTACAACATCTTCGCCAGATAAAAATTCAAAAGTTAGACTTTGGAAATATGCATCTGCATAAAGATAATTGCTTAACACTTCAGTTTCATTTGAAGTATCTCCATAATCCAAATATAAGGTAGTTCCGTCGCCGATATTGGCATTTCTTGAAATATTTGTGGCACCTTCTACAATTTCATAATATACATCAATGGCAAGCACGTATTCATCGCCATTTTCATCCAAGATATCTTCACAAACCACATAGATAGTGAAATTTTTTATAACATCCGTTTTTGCCGCACCTTCCACTCCTCTAAATTGAAAAGCAGTTGATAAGTTTGCTACTGGTCTCCCACTTGAAATATTGACATTTCCATGTTGAAATTCCAGCTCTTGATTATCGAATTCTATATATGCATAGGAATAAACTGGAGAAGCATCCACACTAGCACTAACCGAAACCAAAAGTTCATTCCAACCAAATTCAGGATACCTATATCTGTTATATAATGTTATAGGATTATCCTCATTACTATATTCACTTGCACTTATGCCATTTATAAGTATTTCTTTTGGAGCAACCACAATATTAACATTAAAAATTCTTGTTAAATTGACACTTTCATCTTGAACATCATCGTCTATCATATTATATTTGACATTTATTCTCAAATTTTCGGATAAATTATCAAAAATTAAATGTGAAATTCTTAAATAATAAACTTGTCCAACAATTCCATCTTCTTCATAATCAAAGGTATTGATTTGGACATACTCGTTTTGCGATAATGAAAAATTGAAGTCAATTAAGTCGCTATTATTCAAAACATTAATTTTCAAAATATATGAATCATAGTTTGCATAGTTTGGAACTATCAAAATTTCATCATCAATTTCAGAAAATACCACTTCGTTTTCATAAACACCTTCCTCACCTTCAACGGCATTGGAAATTAAATAGCCTCCTTCAAAATTTACCTCAAGATCTGGAAGGATATCAACAGTATTTACGTAGGCAAGTTGCGTCGTATAGTTTATAGAATAATCATAAAAGGCAAGAAAATTAAAACGTGTCATAACACTTTCCGTTCTAACAACCACCTCATCATTTAAAGTAAAGACAACATTACTTGCATCTTCATCAATATAAGCAGTATCGAAAACAAAAGCGTCTGTTCCTATTTGCAGTCGGATATTAGTAGAATTAGAGTTGTTTGTAAAGACAATTTCATTGTCCGTTATATTTAAGAAGGTATAGTTACTTAAGTCAGTGTCAACATAATAGAAAGTCATTTCCTTATCTGTAGTGTTACTATCAAAATAATAGTAACCATTGTTTGCCACAAATGGCGTCGAATTTGATAGATATAAAGAAGAATTATTGAAAGTCATTGTGTTTGAATGTTGAATGACATTGACTCTAATAGATGTATAACGATAACCTTCTTCAGTTATCGCCATAATATTAGTGCTGCCACCTGCCACTGCAGTTATTGTAATTGTCACCTCGTTTCCATTATAAGTAGGAGAAGAAATATCCACGACTCCTTCATTATCCACATTGAAACGTAAGGTCTTTGTGAAGCTATCCGGTGCGTTATTAATTGTGAAAGTAACATCTTGACTTTCATTCATGCCACCAAGTTCCAAAGTAAGAGACGAAACGCTTGCTGTGACGTTCACATTGGAAATATCATAAGTACAACTAGCAAAAAAGAGTCCTGCAAGCAAAATTGCAACTGCAGAAAATGCACCAACTATAACTTTTTTTAAGGTTTTGGTCATAAAACTCCTTTTATCTCCACTCTTGCGTTAAAACTAATTTAAATTAACCGCCAAAGAGTTGTTTAACATAATCATGAGCGACAACTTGCACCGTTGTTCTAGATGTTGGTCCAGTGATTAAGAATGCTTGTCCGACACCAGCTGTAACAATAGAGTTTTGTTCCTCTTCATTGATACCTCCGGACTTTTTGTAAAGTTCAATAAGGTCGTTAACATCGTTTGGAGCAAGTGAGAAAATAAGAGAATATTGGCAAGCATTAATAACCGCGGTTGACTGCCTCTTAATTTCATCAGAACCCACGAAATCGGCAAGGTTTTGCGTAATTACAATTTGCATACCACCATATTTTCTAATACGTTTTGCCATTTGAGCCATGAAGTCAAGAGCGATAGGATATTTAGGATTAATAAAGATGTGAGCTTCATCAACCGCAACAATAATTTTTCTGTTTTTGTGATATTTTTGGTTGAAGTCTTTGTTGTTAATAATTTCATTATTCAAATATCTAAACACCAAAAGCATTTGTGCGTTTGTAACTGTAGGGTTATTTCCAGCAACAAGAGACTGGAAGTTGAAAGTAACAAAGTTTTCGTTTGTCTCAATAGAGGTAGGACCGTTCCAAAGAGCACTGTTTCTTCCACCAGTGGAGAATTTTTTAATATAAGTTTCCACAGTCATCAAGTTTCTAAGAGAGAATTCATCTTTTGCGGTTTTAAGTCTTTCCAAAATCAAATTATATAAATCGTCAAAAATAGGATAATCTTCTGGTTTAAACTTAGAAAGATTTGTTTTATAGGTTATACCTTTCTTTTTATATACATCAATAATCAAAGAGTTCAAAACCTCAAACGCATCGGCATTAATACCTTCCAAAATAACGCGGAAGAATTGCTCTAAGAACTGAAGGTGCTGAGTAAAGGAATCATCGACGCTTTGTTCCTGAATTATAGGGTCGCCATTTTCATCCACCTCTTCAAGTTCCTCTTCGCTCGCGTCAAGTGAAGTAATGATATGGAAAGGATTAATAATACCTTGGAGTGACGAGCCAACATCAATAAACTTACCACCTAAGTTTTTGGTTAAGTCTTTATATTCGTTTTCCGGGTCAAGAATAAAAATCTTACAGTTGTCTGCGGCAAGGTTTGTAAGAAGAGTTTTTGTAGCATAACTCTTTCCTGAACCAGATTTTCCGATAATCATCATGTTTGAGTTTACTCTTTCTCTGTCACGTTTAAAGAAATCGACAAACACTGGATATTCATTATAGCCAATATAAATACCATTTGTATCTTGAAGTGAATTGGAAATAAATGGAAAAGCAGCAGCGAGTGTAGACGTTGGCATACCACGCATGGTAGATTTCATAGAATCTCTTCTTGAAACATTGGAAGAAATGAAACCATCGATTTGACGAGAAAACATTTCGCTATATTTAAAGCCTTGTTGTTTAAGCATAGCACGAACATCTTTCTTCGCTGCATCCTCGGCAACAACATAAGTATTGACATTATAAAGTTGTTGGTTGTTGTTTTTAAGTCCAACTAAAAGTTGTCTTAAAGTTTCAAGGTGTGTTTGAAGGTCAATTTGCGCCGAACTTCTACCAGCTTTAGAGAGTTTGGACTCCATTTCCATGATAGCCTTATCAATTTGCTTTTCTGCATCCATTTTTGGAGTAGGACTAAATTTCATAACAACTCTCGTTCTATCTAAAAGGAAGATAGAAGCCGCCCAGGCATTACCGACTTGAATAGGATAGTCAATAAGATTAAAACAACGATAACAGTCCTTATCCACATAAAATCTTGCGATATTGAATTTAATTTTATTTGGAGTCACCCAGTCCATATATTTGTTAAACGGCATAACATCCAAGTCTCTTTCATCAAAATCTTTGCCTAAGTTTGCTTTTAAAAAGACAAAGAGGTCATGACCTGTCAAAATATTTGAGGTCATAGGATTTAAAGAATTTGCCAAAGTGCTAATCATACCTTGACAAGTGTTTTCCAAAAGCTCTCTATCTTTGTCGAACACCACGAGATAAAAATAGTCTTTATAAACTTTTTGTTGCCTATTAAGCAGTTCATAATATGAAACTCTTTCTTCAAAGATAGGACTTCTAACGTCAATTTCTTGTTCTGTGATTTGTCCGTCATATTGAAGGTCATACAGAGTGTCGTATTTTTTGTTTTCGTTATATATGTATCTGTCGAGAACCATAGGTTTTCTAACTTTAACAATAGAACATGTTTGGTCATTGTTTAATCTTCGAATGGCATTCGCAAAACTTTCAATAACATTGTCTTGAAAATTTTCGGTTAAGAGAGTAAAGAACATCGGCTGAACTTCAATGACCATTCCATAGTAAGAACCGTAGCTAATGAATCTATCTTGAACAATGCTTTCATAAGGTAAAATTTCTGCAATATCACCTTTCTTTTTTTCCGTTCCACCCTTAATAAATTTCTTTTTTTGAACAGAAAATTTTAAAAGGTGAATAAGTGTAACATAGAATCTGTCATCATCTGCGAGTTTAAAAAACAATGAAACTGCAATTATAAGCCAAGCAACACCTATCCAAATATGAAACTCAAAATTTGCAGCAAAAAGGATGGCCGCTATCGCCGCAAAAATAAAACCGAGCATAATGTCAAGACCGGTCACGCCTCGGAAAAATTCAAATTTAACTTTTGTTTTTCTTGGAATAATTCTTACCATATCTTCCCTCTTGAAATTATGATACTACAAAACTAACCAAAAATACAAATAAATTAAATAAAAAAATTAAAAATAAAAATAAATATTTTTATCGTATCAAAAATAAAAATCTAAAATAAAATGAAAACTAGTTTATCAAATTCATAGATACCGAGATTTTGTAAAAATTAAACTTTAAGACCATTATACATATAGCCTAAGTCAATTTATTTTTTCTTGCAGAAAATTAAAATTCAAAAATATAAAGATAAATTAGAAAATAAAAATTTAAAAGATAAAATTAAAAATTTTAGAAAAAAATTAAAAAAATAACAAAAAATTGCACTTTTTTTCATTTTTTTTGTTATTTTTACACATATTTTTGCTATTTTTTACTTTCGAATTTATTTACAGATAAAATACAATTCGTTGATTTTGTTATGCTTTTTTGCTCTATCGAAAATTTGTTTGGTTATGGATGTTCCCTCTTTCACTATCAATTCATTGTTAATACCAAGCAAGGTTCGTGTGGCAACTTTACCCAAATAGTAGCCAAATGACAAATTAACGACTGGTGGCAAATCAGGTTTTTTATTCATAACTTCCACTTTAAAATCTTCACTTTCAAATCGTGGAAAACTTTTTCTTCTTTTCCTTTTAAAGGACAAAAATAAAATATCATTGCCAAAATTTACAATGTTTTTAGCATAAAATTCCGCTTTATTAGTTATTATTTTCCTTAAAAAGTTGTTTTGAAAGTTGTAATTCTCAATAATACCAAAATAATCTCCCGACAAAGAGTATACTTTTTTTCTAAATTCATCTTGAAAATCGTAAATCTCCAAAACATTACTGGATTCAATTAAAATAACTTCGCCGAAACTTATAATATTTTCTAGCTTAAGAAAATATTCTTGTTCGCTTTCTTCGTCCACCACAATATAGCCAGTTTTTTTCAAAATAGAAAAATCTATCCAAGGTTTCAAAACGTAACCTATAACCTTTTTGTCCTCGATAGAAACAACTTGTTTTGAAATATTTTCCACACCTCACCTCTTGAAACTAAAGTATGTTGCAGCTTTATAAAATATAATCTATCAACAAAATTAGACAAAAAGCTACGACAATACAAGCAAATAAAAGCTTTAAATACACCAATATATGTAAAACGTTTAATCTTATTTATACTTCTTGACTTTATTTTTAAATTTGTGATAAACTAAATATAGTTTAATGTGTTTAAACGCTTAAAAGAGGTAAATAAAATGAAGAAAGAAGATAAAAACAAACAAAAAATAAATAAAGATATGACTATTGGTGAAGTTTTAAATATAGATGAAAATCTTGCAGAAGTTTTTATGGGCTTTGGCATGCACTGTATATCTTGTCCTGTAAGCCAAATGGAAACAGTGGAAGAAGCCTGCCTTGTGCATGGTGTTGACACTGAATTTGTTCTTAAAAAACTTAATGAAGTGGCAAGCCACTAATTTGTAAGGTTATTCAAAACTTGATTACTTTACCAAACACTATCAAAGATAGAGGAGGTTTAAGTATGACAAAAATGTATGAAAATAATGTAATAGAAACAGAAAAAGCTGTGGTTTTTTGTCCGATAGAAAACGAAAAAGATAAAGCTTTTCAATTTGCCGAAATTGAACGTTTGTGCACATCAGCAAATCTTGAAGTAAAGAAAATATTTCATCAAGATATAAAAGCTTTCAACCGTCGAACAATTATGGGTGAAGGAAAACTGCAGGAAATAAAAGAATTTGTAAAAGAAAATGATATAGAAGTTTTAGTTGTGGACTTTAAATTAACAGGTTCTCAACTTAGAAATCTATCAGATGAACTTAAAATCAAGGTTTTGGACAGGATTTTGCTTATTATAGACATTTTCGCTCTCAATGCAAAATCAAATGAAGGTAAAATTGAAGTCAAACTTGCTCAAAACAAATATTTACTCACCCGCCTTTCTTCTATGCAAGGAAGTTTTGGTCGATTTGGCGGTGCTGGAGCTGGAATGAGAGGCCCTGGCGAAACAAAACTTGAACTTGATAGGCGAAAACTTGAAACAGAAATTCAAGCACTGGAAAGAGAAATCAAAAAAATTAAGAATTCCAGAGAACAAAACCGTCTTGCAAGAAAAAAGTCACAAATTAAAAGTGTTGTTATAGGTGGCTACACCAACGCTGGTAAAAGCTCTCTTTTCAACCTGCTCACAAAAGATGATATCTATGTCAAAGACAAATTGTTTGCCACCTTGGATACCACTTGCAGAAAGATGTTTTTAGGCGAAAATCAATACTGCACTTTAACAGACACAGTTGGATTTATAAGCAAACTTCCCCACGAACTAGTGGAAAGTTTCAGTTCAACCTTGGAAGAAGTTAAAGACGCAGACTTAATTTTGCACGTTGTGGATGTTTCAGACGAAAACTATAAGCGAAATATTGATATAACAAACGAAATTTTGGATAATATCGGAGCAACAAAAAACAGACTTGTAATATTAAATAAAACTGATTTAATAAACAAACCTATTGAAATCAAAGAAAATGAAATTCTGTTTTCAGTGAAAAATAAAACAAATTTAGAGCAACTTAAAGAAGAAATCAAAAATCGACTTTATAAATAAAAGCAGGCATCCCCTGCTTTTATCATTTTAACCAATTAGTTCATCTAAAGTAATATTAAAATATTTTGCTATCGTAATCAAAGTAGGAATATAAGGATACTTACCATTTTCCCAGTCATAAATTCTGTTTCTATCAATACCAACCTTTTTGCTTAAAGTGTAATGCGTCAAATTGTGCTCTTTTAAAAGATTTTTGTAATTTATAATAAATTTCTTTTCGTCATATATATTTTTCTTCTCAAATGAATCTGACAAACCTAGAAAATAATCAATAGAACAGTTAAAGTAGTTGCAAAGCAAAATACAAATTTTAAAAGTTGGATACCTTTCGTTTTCACAGAGTTTATATAATGTTTGTAATTTAATTTTTGTATCTTTTGAAACTTCTTTGATAGTCACGCCCTTTTCCAAACATAAATCTTGAAAAATCTCTCTAAATTTCATAATAACTCCAAGTTACCTTATAAAACTACTAATAATTTTTAACAATTTTAATAAAAATAACTTAAAATTACTTGTTTTTAGAAAACTCAATGCGTTATAATATAAATGTATTTTGCAAAGTACATAATTTAAAAAAAAGGAGGTATTCGTAATATTGTATATATTTTCGACTAGCACTTTACAAAAGATTAATCTTTCAAATATATCCTTTTAAATTCAAAAAAAGACTTGTTAGAAATCTAACAAGTCTTTTTAATTAATTATCTTAAATTAGAGCGGAAGGTCTTTCTTTTCAAAGCAGAAGACACCTACTATAAATGTAACGATTCCAATAAGTGCCAAAATTCCAAATTTCCATAAGAAATTCATACCTCCTGACAATATTGATGTCGCATCAAAAAGTGTTATGATAGATAAGTAGTTAAAGAAATTCATTTGATCAATTCTCATAGCGGCAGGAACAACATCTGAACCAAACAAACCTAAAATTGTGCATACGAGCATTAATATTGAAATTCCACCACCTATCGACATCGAATATTTGGAACGATTAAATATTGAAGAGCACATAAAGCAGAAACCAGCAAAAGCAAACATTGTGAGAAATGCACCAAGGTTAAGAAGTAAAATTTCGGCAAAATTAATAGTAAAATCATTTCCGCCAACTATCCAAATGGAAAGCACGCTGACCACTGTCACTATCAAAAACATAGCAAGAAGAGAAAGCATAAGATAAGTCATTTGTGTCACAGTCACAGTTCGTCTTTTTGTTGGAGTGGAAAGAACATATGCCATGGAACCACTGTCCACTTGCCCAGCAAGTAAGCCATTTGCCACCATAATAACGTAAACCATTGGAAGCAAAATACCAGCAACTCTATAGAAAAGATTTCCGATAATTAGTCCATACATATCCATATTGCCAAGTTCACTCAGCGCTGAAGCGACCTCTTCATCAATTTGATCCATTATACTTGCAGAAGCTTCTGTTCTCGCACTTGACTTTGCCTCTGTATCATTTGTTATTTCTGGATATCTTTCTGGATTATTTTCATATTCATTAAGCCAAAGTTCATATGTGCTTATTGCGGTGTTAGCAAGCACTTTTGAAGCAACAGCATAGTATTCTGCATTTGTTTTTTCTTCGTCAGTGGAACTATCGGTAATGTTAAAAGTTGCTAACACTTGGTCATAAATCATTTGATTTACATATGAATTTGCCTCATCTTTAAAGGCATCCTCGCTATAGACAAAACCTTCTTCTGCAGCTTGAGTTTTATATGAATTTAAAGCATAACTCGCAAGTTCTTTTGCAGCGGTGGCAGAAGCCAAAGCTGTTTCTTCAGTTGCCTCCTCTTGAGCAAGATATTGCTCGTAGGCATTATCATAAACGTATTGAAGAAAACTACTTTCAATGGCAGCTGAAATTTCATCTGCTGAAGTAAGACTTGAATTGTTTTCATATGCACATACAATAATATAAAGTAGTTGTTTTAATTCGCTTTCTTCAAAATTAAATTGTGATGCAATATCTGGAACATACTCAAGAAGTCCCATTATTTGGTTATAGGTATTGTCTACTGCAGTATTTCTTACAGTTTCTAAATCTTCTCCAGTAGGATCTACTCCTGAATGAGAATTTCTATATTCCTCAACAGCAGAAGAATAGTTTGAACCAGTAAAATTCCAAACAATAGTTGTATAATTTAAATCATTTAATGTTGTTAAGCCATTTTCAAAAGTAACAGAAGTGTTATAAAGTTCATAGCTGTCAACAGCATTGGTTTTTAGAACAGATTCTTGATCAGCCTGTTGAAAAACAGCCTTAAGAGAATCACGAATGTTATCTATCGCAAGACTTCCGAGAGCAATAATGACAATAGCAAGCATAACACAAGTGGCAACTGTCACACATGTCCATTTAACCCAATTTGCTTTCATTGACTGCTTAAAAAGTGCTTTACTGAACATTTTCTCCTCCTTTTAATTTTTTTTGTAAAATTTCCTTGAAGTGCTTTTCGAGATTAAATTTAACTTCGCTTATAAATTTAAGTTTATAATTTTTTAGCACCTTAAATAAGTGGTTTAGTTTCTTATCTTCAATTCGGATAGTCACTTGTGAGTATTTTTCTTGGTCACGAATGATATTAAATTTGAGCCGTTTAAATTTCAAATATTCTTCTCTTTCCTTAAATTCAATTTTGTAGGCTTTAGATTCTGAATTTTTGAGAGCGTTTATATCTGCAATATCAACAATTCTTCCGTCAAATATTAAAGCCACGCGATCACAAGTTGTTTCTAACTCGTCAAACATCTGACTACTCATAAGAATAGTTTTACCTTTTGCCTTTTCTTCGTGAATGAGTTCCAAAAAGGTTTCTCTCATAAGCGGATCCAGGCCGGTGGTTGGTTCGTCTAAAATCAAAATTTCCTTATCAGCCATAAGTGCCGCTACAATGGCTGTTTTTTGCTTCATACCTTTACTCATTCTCTTTAAATTTGCGGATGGGTCAAGTTGTAGCCTTTTGATAAGCTCGTTAGCGTAGTCCATATTTTTGAGATTTAATAATTCCGCTTGAGCTTTTAAAAAAGCAATACCTGTTGTAAGGTCTGGGAAAGCTATTTCTCCTGGAATATACGAAACATACTTTTTAATTTCACAGGAATCTTTCCAAGAGTCTTTCCCCAAAACCTCCACAGTCCCCTGCTCTGGTTTTATGAATCCCATAATATGACGAATAGTGGTGGTTTTACCGCTTCCATTTGTTCCTACAAAGCCAAAAGTCTCGCCTCTATAAATAGTAAAGTTTAAATCGAATATTCCGCGATTATTTTTATAGTCTTTTGTGAGGTTAGTGACTTTAATTACTTCTTCTTTTTCTTCCATTTCACCCCTCCAAAATCTTTATCCTCGTGATAGAACTGC
>CALVMX010000003.1 GCA_944349415.1 uncultured Clostridia bacterium | reverse complement strand
CACTATTATACCCCACAACTCCGCCTACACTTGATCCACTTCCGGTCACCGAACCTCTGTTATATCAATTACTTACTATTGATGAAGAATAATTATATCCTACAACTCCGCCAACCCGAGTATCACTTCCTGTCACCGAACCTGTGTTATATGAATTTTCTACTGTTGCTTGATAATTAAATCCCACAACTCCACCAACACAAATATTACTTCCTGTCACGGTGCCTGTGTTATAACAATTTGTGATATCTGTGTAATATGTATATCCTACAATTCCTCCAACATAATTATATCCTTGAATATTGGAATTTATCACTCCAACATTGGAGATTTCCGCTTTGTTTGCTGAAGATGTTCCTCTTACATACCCAAAAAGTCCTTGATAGGAATGTGTTGAACTTGAGCCTGCTTTTGTGAAAACACCTGATACCGTATATCCGCCACCGTCATAATGTCCTGCAAATTCATTATAATTACTTGAACTTGTATAAGTTCCAATTGCGTCCCACCAGTAAGCTGAAAGGTCGATATCGGCAGTTTGTTCAAAATAAATACCGGAATAGTTTGTTCCGCTGTTGACGTTTACTGCTAAAAGAGAAAGTTGTTCGGCTGTTTCAATTTGATATGGATCTGCTTCCGAACCTGTCCCACCTGCGAAGGAATCGGCATAATGATTTGCCCAAGAGTCATCATTTGTCGGCTCGGTTGCGTTTGAAGTTACATTATTTTCGTTTTCTGTTGAGCCTTCGTCAGAGTCTAATTCTAAATTCTCACTGTCTTGAAATCCCCCTCCCGCATCTTCTGATGCTGGAACGGAATAACTGGAGCCGGAGAGTAAGACTCCACTCGTTATAGTTGCGGATGCTATAAACAAAAAAGAAAATAAAAAGATAAAAACTTTTTTTAATTTATTTTTTTTCATATTTTACCTCTTAAAATTTAATCTTTTTAGCAAGGAATTTATGTAATTTACAAAATTATTATATATAAATTTTCTCATATTACCAAATAAATTCTTAAAAAAAACAAAAAAATTAACAAAAAAATACCTAAAAAAGCCATTAGGGAGTTATTTTTAGGTATTTTTTAGTCAATTATTTAAATCTTAAGCAAAAGGTTTGTTTACAAAACAGCAAAAGGCTTTATAGGTGTTATACAAATCTCCTTTAGATATGAGTTCGTATGGCGCGTGCATTGAAATCACAGGAACGCCGATATCTATGGTGTCGATGTTGAGTTGTGCCACGTATTTAGCTATTGTTCCACCGCCACCTAAATCTACCTTACCAAGTTCAGAGGCTTGATAGATGACATCTGTATCTCGGAATATTTCCCTTATCTTCCCCATAAATTCTGCCGAGGCATCATTGGAAGAGCTTTTTCCGCCAGAGCCACCATATTTATTGATAGAAACACCGCTTGAGATTATTGCAGCGTTCATTTTCTCGTAAACATTTGCAAAGTTTGGATCAAATGCGCTCGTAACATCAGCAGAAAGGCACTTTGATTTTGCTCTCACTTTTCTTGGCGAGCATTTCAGATTTTCGCAAATTTCCTCCAAAATATCCTCATAAATCTTGCTTTTCATACCCGTGTTGCCTTCACTGCCAATTTCCTCTTTATCGACAAGCAAGGTCAGAATGGTGTCGTCAGTTTTAGCATCTAATATGGCGCGAAGAGCAGGATAAGCACAAGATTTATCATCATGACCATATGCCCCTATAAAAGCACGGTCAAAGCCGATATCGCGAGCCTTGAATGCAGGGACAGCACAAAGTTCGCTTGACAAAAAATCCTCTTCTAAAATGCCATATTTTTCGTTAAGCAAAGAAAGCACGTTGAGTTTGATTTTTTCTCTTACTTTTTTATCCTTATATGCCTTTCCGCCTATAACTAAATTAAGTTGTTCGCCTGTAATGATTTTATAGCCGTTACTCATCATTTGCTCTTGTCCAAGATGTGGCAACAGGTCGTTTATATAAAAGATAGGATCATTTTCCTCTTCACCTATTGAAACATTTAAAACTGAGCCATCCTTTTTTATTATCGTGCCGTGCAGTGCAAGTGGTATTGTCGTCCATTGATATTTTTTTATTCCGCCATAATAATGTGTTTTAAAGAAACAAAAACCGCTATCTTCATACATTGGATTTTGCTTTAAATCAATGCGAGGGCTGTCAATATGTGCTCCTACTATCTTGATTCCGTTCTCTTCTAAATTGTTTTTTCCTATTTTGAAAAGTGCTAGGCTTTTATCTCTGTTGATATAGAACTTTTTGTCTCCAACTTTGAGTTTGTCGCCCAGTTTATATTCAGTAAAGCCCGCCTTTTTGGCTATTTCTACTGAATTTTTGCAAGCCTCACGTTCCGTTTTTGAAACATTGATAAAATTTTTGTAATCTTCAGCAAATTTATAGCATTTTTCAATGTCCTTTTCTTCCGCCTCTTCAAAATAGTTTTTCTTGCGATAAAATAGTTTCTCTTGCAAGCTTTGTTCTTCTTTTTCTTGCTTTTTCTTATCCATAAAATCCCCCTTTGGTTAGCATTATACCATAAATTATTTTTATTCGCAAGTTGTTTTATTATTTTATTTCTCCTATCTGTTGGCTTGGCGGTTTCATAGGCTTTGGGCGAAGTGCCGTGAATTTTCACGGCTGACTGCCTTTTAGGCAGTCGAAAATCTCGAGGACTCGAGATTTTACTTCGCCCCCCCTCACACCCTCTTGCACAAAAAAGACAATGCCTTAGCATTGCCTTTGAAACTAAATTTTAAAGAAGAATACAAAGCACTCCGCCTTTGCCTTCGTTGATTATTCTTCCAAGAGTTTTACGCATTTTCCTTTGGGCATCAGTTGGCATCATAACAATTTTAGAGGAAATGTTTTCGCCTATCATACTCGACAAACTTTTACCTAACAGATTAGTTTCCCAAATTTTTTCTGGATTACTTTCAAATTGTTCGTTAAGATAGTTTACTAAATCTTGACTTTGAGTTTCACTTCCAACAAGTGGAGTAACCTCAGTTTCAACATCCACTTTAATGATATGCAAACTTGGAGCGGTTGCCTTGATTTTAACGCCATAGCGACTTCCTTGTTTGACAACCTCTGGCTCTTGCAAAATGAAATCTTCTTGTTTTGGGACCACAATACCATAGCCGGTTTCTTCCACTTCATCTAAAGCAAGTTTAAGCTTATCATACTCTAATTTGGCGGTTGCTAAATCCTTGATATAAGAGACAAGCTCAAAGTCATCTTTAATCTCGAACCCACACTCTGTTGAAAGCACAGAATAGAATAGATTTTCTTTTGGAACTACGCTAAAACGTATCACGCCTTCGCCCATTTCTACACTGGAAAAAGTGATCGGATCAAAACTTTCGCTTTCGGTGAACACCACAGCATCCTTGTTTGCGTCACCAATTTTGTTAACCTCATTGCCGAACTTTTTAATTTCGTTTACAATTTCTTTAACAATAGGGTTAGAAAAAGGAAGAGCAGAAATCCATTTCGGCATACTTACTTTTATGCTGGTAACAGGAAATTCTAAAAGCATTTTTTCAAAAATTCTATCTACGTCGCCCTCTTTCATCTCTTTGACATTTACGGCTAAAACTTGTGCATCATATTTTTCTTGTAAGCTTTGCACGAGCTTTTTGCTTTCAGCACTAGAAGGATTTTTTGTGTTCAAAACAACCACAAAAGGTTTTCCTGTCTGTTTCATATCATTTATAATTTGCTCTTCTGCTTCGACATAACTTCCACGTTCTAAGTCTGTAACAGTCCCGTCTGTTGTCACGACAACACCAATAGTGGAATGTTCTGTCATAACTTTTTTTGTGCCAAGCATTGCGGCCTTTTCAAAAGGCATTTCTTCTTCCGACCAAGGAGTTTTGACCAGTCTTGGTTTATCGTTTTCTTTTGTTCCCATCGCTCCACTTACCAAATAGCCAACGCAGTCTATCATTCTGACTTTTAGATTTATCTTGTCAGCAACTGAAATCTTAACTGCTTCGTTTGGAATAAAGCGAGGTTGAGTTGTCATAACAGTTTTGCCATCTGCACTTTGAGGAAGTTCATCTATTGTCCTCTTTTTAGCATTTTCATTTTCAATGTTTGGAAGGACGAGCTTTTTCATAAATTCGGTGATAAAGGTTGACTTTCCGACACGGACAGGGCCCACAACACCGACATAAATATCCCCATTTGTGCGAGATTTGATATCTTCATAAATTTGGTATTTTTCCATAAGACCTCCACGCATATCCTATTTTATGAAGATCAAATGAAAAAAAGAACAAAAAAGGAAGTTTGCTTTTTAAAACCTCCTCATTAATTAACTTTTATTTTCGGTCGAGTTAAATTGAAACTTAAATCCACCAAAAATTTTAGATCATCGTCGGAAATTTCCTTTAAAACAACGGTCAGCCAATGCACTTTGTTCATATGATACGCAACATAAACACCTTTCTTTTTAAGCATAGGCTCACGAATCAGTGGATCAGTTTTGACATCTAAAATGTCGACGATTTCCTTCTCCTTTTTTCCAAGTTTATCTGCAGATACTTTTAAAATCGCTCCGAACCATTTTTTGTTTGATTTGTGACGAAAAATTAAAATATCTGAATCTTTGAAAGGAGTGTCAAACTTGACACCATACTCTTCTTCAACAAACTTAATTAGATTTTCCTTCGTCATCAATTTTCTCCACGTTTTCAACCTCTTCTGTAACTTTGCTTTCATCACTTGAAGCTTTATCTTCCGTTTCTACATCGGAAATTTCTTTTTCATCAATATCCTCGCTTTTATCCTTTTTCCCTTTGATTTTTGCCATTAAATCCACTTTGTTTTCCTTGCCAGTAAAAAGTCTTTTTAAGTTTTCGTGGTGAAGAATAAAAATTAAAATAACATTAAACCAAATGAGAACTATGATAGGAATATAATTTGGCACACTCCAAACAGCGATCAAACATGTAGAAGTTATAGACATTGTTAAAATATAAAGGAAAGAAACAACGGAACCATATTTTAAAACAAACAGAAGGAGTAAAAAACAAATCACAAACACTATAAGCGAAATCCACCAAAAGTTTGGATGGAAAGTGAAAAGTCCAAAAGTGGATGCCACTCCTTTTCCGCCTTTAAACTTATAGTAAACTGGAAAACAGTGCCCAATGATAGCAAAAATAGCTGTTACAAAATATGCGAGATTACCTTCTCCAGCAAAAAAATAATTTACAACAAAATAGGCAATAAGTGCTGGAAGCCCACTTTTTATGGCATCCATGACAAGAGTCAAAATAGCTTCACCAAATCCGCGAGTCCTCAACATATTCATAGTCCCCGGATTATGACTTCCAACTTCAGTTATATCTTTTTTGGCAAAAGCCCAAGAAAAAATACGTGCAAAACTTATACTTCCGATTAAATAGCCAACAATGACACAAATGGCAAGTGCAAGGTAAATCATTCTTCTTCCCTCCCTTTAAAAATTAACTCTATTGGTGTTCCTGAAAAATCCACTTTTTCGCGTAGTCTATTTTCCAAATATCTTTGATAGGAAAAATTGATAAGCGTTGGATCTTTACAGAAAAAGACAAATTTAGGTGGATTTGTTGAAACTTCTGTAACAAACATTATCTTTGCTTTTTGCCCATTTTTTGCCGGCGGTTCAAAATTGAGAATGGCATCCTGCAAAATATCATTTAGAACACCTGTTGTGATTCTTCTCGATGAATTTTTATAAACTTTATCTACCGTTTCCATAATTTCACTTAAGCCTTTGCCAGTAAGAGCAGAAACAAAAAGCACCACAAAATAAGACATAAAGGAAAGCTTATCTTTAAGGCTTTCAATATATTTATTCTTGTCCATAGTTTTTAAGTCCCATTTGTTGACAATAACCACACTTGGCTTTCCTGCTTCATGCACATATCCTGCAATTCGAACGTCTTGCTCAGCAATTTCTTTGGACGCATCAAAGACAATTAAAACGACATCTGAATTTTCAATGGCATTCATACTGCGTAGAACGGAATAGCCTTCCACACTTTCTTTTTCCACTCCACGTTGTCGTCTTAAGCCTGCAGTGTCGACAAGATAGTAATCTTTTTTATTGCATCTAAACGGAATAGTTACAGAATCACGCGTAGTGCCTTCAATTTCGCTTACCACAACTCTCTTTTTACCGAGCAGACGATTCACTAAAGAAGATTTTCCAACATTTGGTCTGCCGACCAGTGTAATTTTAATACCCGCAACTTCTTCCTCGCCTGTTTTTTCAGGAAAATATGAGACAATTTTATCTAAAACATCGCCTATACCTCTTCCTTGCGTGCATGAAATAGGCATAGGGTCGCCGATACCAAGGCTATAAAAATCATATAAATTGCTGATGTCGAAATTGTCCAATTTGTTTACAACCAAAACAATAGGAATATTTTTTCTTCTAAGCATTTTTGCAACTTCAATATCGCCAAGTGTCACTCCTGTTTGTCCGTCCACAAGAAAGACAATGACTGTGGCATTTTCAAGCGCTAAATCAACCTGTTCCTTAATCTCATCTTGAAAATAATCGTCTGATTTAAATTCCACTCCGCCGGTATCTACAATAGTAAACTTACGTCCGCACCATTCCGCGTCCGCATAAAGTCTATCACGAGTCACCCCCGCGACATCATCGACAATACTCAGTCTTTTCCCACATATTTTATTAAAAAATGTTGATTTCCCAACATTTGCTCTACCAACAATAGCGACTATCGGTTTTTCCATAGTTCAAATATATCACATTTAAAGATTTAAAGCAATTATTTTGTGAAATAAAATAAAACATTATCTCAATTTTTTGAAAATGTAAAGCTAACAAAAAATTATTGTTTTTTGCCACAATAACGACAAAACTCAGAATCTATATCAATTTCTTTTCCGCAATGTTTACAAAAACATTTTTCTTTTGAAAAGAAATCTGAAGTGGAATTGTTTACCGCTTGCTCCT
Organism: uncultured Clostridia bacterium; assembly: GCA_944349415.1. Taxonomy (GTDB): domain Bacteria; phylum Bacillota; class Clostridia; order Christensenellales; family UBA1242; genus Caccovivens. Next base: position 54,974 of record CALVMX010000003.1, on the reverse strand, counting down.
TTGAGGACATCATTTTTTCAAAATCTTCTTTTGAAATATCTTCAATATAGTGAGTGGATTTAATCGTATAATTGGAAAAATTTGGTGTAAATCCAACAGCAACCATACAAGAAGAAATTGCCACAAGCAAAATGCCGACAAATAAAAGAGAAAAGCCTGGCACTAAATCGTGTCTTACAAGGAAAACAACTCCAAGCACAAGAAAAACTATAGAAACTATGAAAGAACAGAATCCCACGATTTTTAAGATTTTACAAAGTTTTTTAGTGTTGACTTTTCTTTTGTTCATGATAACCCCTATTTAGAGTATATCATAAACATAAATTTAAGTCAAGTTGTTTACTTTTTACCACATGGCTTTGTCATTTTCCGCAATTTCTGTGACAATTTTGGCAGTTATGCGGACATTTTTTATGCTTAATTACCCGATAAATTAAAGCGAAAGATATTACAACTAAAATAATTACCAATATCACCAAAAAGGTTGGTAAAAAGCCAAAAACTTCGATAGATAGAGCAATGTTGTAAACAATAAAACTTAGAATATATGCCACTATTAATTCAATTATAATTCCAATAACTGTCCACTTTGTGCCTATTTCTGCTTTCATCATAGAAATTGAAGCAAGGCACGGTGTATATAACAGACAAAAAACTAAAAAGGATAAAACGGAAGCGGTGGACGGGAAATATACCACACTTGTAGAGAGAAGTATGGAGGAGGATATAAGTTTTGTGGCGTTGAAATCAATTCCGTTAAACATAGCAATGGAAGAGACCACCACTTCTTTTGCCACCAAGCCTGCTAAAAGTGCGGAAACTATCGCCCAATTATTAAACCCAAGTGGTTCAAATACTGGTGCTAAAAACTTGCCGATACTCTCTAAAATACTGCCACTTCCGTCTAACACAAATTGGAGTTTGAAGGTAAAAGAGGACAAAAGAAAAACAATGATATTCATAGCTATCATAATTGAGCCCACTTTGACGAGAAAAGTTTTGACGTTATTTTTGAGAATGTTTTTAAGACGCTTAAATGAAGTCAGCCTATACGGAGGAAACTCCAAAATAAAAGTTTGGTTATCACTTTTTAAAATTGTCTTATCTAAAACAAGCGAAACTAAAATTGCCACAACGACACCGAGTAAATATAACCCCATAATGACAAAGATATTGCTTACCCCAAAAAATGCCCCACCGATGACTGTATAAATTGGAATTTTCGCCGAACAACTCATATACGGACAAAGCAGTGCTGTCTTTATTTTGCTGTTTTTATTGTCCATATTTCTTGCTGTCATAATGGCTGTTGTGGAACAGCCAAAGCCCATAAGAAGTGTGTAAATGCTTTTCCCTGAAAGACCTACCTTGCCCAAAATATCTTCAAAAGTAAAAGCGATTCGGCTCATATAGCCACTATCTTCAAGAAGGCTCAAAAAGAAGAAAAGTAAGACCACTTGTGGCAGAAAAGAGAGAACGGTGGAAAGTCCGTTAAATATGGCGTCTGAAAAAAGATAATAAATCCAATTTCCCCCTAAAACACCTTTAAGCCAAGAGAGTATTGGCGAAGAAAGTAGGTTCAAAAATGAAGAAAGCAAGTCACTTAAAAACGCGCCAAGAGAAAAGAAAGTCAAAAAGAAAATAAAGGCAATAATAACCAAAAAAAGAGGAAGAGCAAGATATTTGTTTAATAAAATTTTATCTAATTTACTTTTACCGTAAGTAAAGTCAACTTTTTGACAACTTTTTTCTATTATTTCATCTAAAAAGGCATATCTTGCTTCTGTCAAAATTTCCAAACTATTTTCTGGCACAAGGGAAAAAATAATTTTAATTTCCTCATCGCTAAAACCCTTTAATTTAAAGAAATTTTCGTTTTTCTCGTAAGCTTTTATGGCGAAGATTTGTTTTTCTTTTTCGCTTTTATTTTTAAAATAATTTTTTACTTTTTCAAAATCGATTTTCTTAAGATACGGAAGAGAATAAGTTTTCTTTTCTTTCAATAGGCTCTCTTTCAACTTGGCTATATTTATCTTCTTTTCGGCATTGATAAGAAAAACGTCACAGCCTAAAAGTGTGGACAATTTCTTTTCATCCACCTTAAATTTTACTTTTTTGTCTATTTCATTTATAGCTATCACAATATCTAAATCTTCTTCCAAAAGACATAGCGAAAGATACAAGTTTCGTTGAAGATTATTTCGGTCGCAGATGTTGATGATCTTTTTGTAATTTCCTTTTTCAATAATCTTAAAAGAGACCTCTTCTTCAAACGAAAGTGGCGTTAGCGAATACAGCCCAGGTGTATCCACAAGAAGAAAATTAGACTCTCCCACTTTCATCAATTTCTTTTTCTCTTCCACAGTGACGCCGTGCCAGTTGCCGATATGCTCATTTGAGCGAGTGAGCGCGTTATATAAAGTGGTTTTTCCAGAATTTGGATTTCCTACCAAAAGTATCTCATCCATATCACATCTTCTCCACTAAAATATAGGACAGTAAATCCGCTTTAACACTCAAGATATAACCGCGAATTTCCACCAAAAACACTTTTTTGAGAATGGAAGTGTTTAGAATTTTAATGGCTTGTCCTTTAATTATTCCAAGTTCTAAAAAACGGCGAACGACCTTCTTGTTCTCGCCTGAAATATCTTTAATTTTATATGGTATATTCAATTTCCCATTCGTTAAAGGCATCATATAAAAAATTTATGGAAAAATTTTTGCAGTTATGAAAAAAATTCAAAAATATGTAAATATTGTGCTAAAAAGTTTGCTTTTACACTATATTTTGTGATAATATAATTTTGCAAGGAGAAAAAATATGAAATGTATTTATTGTGGTTGTGAAGAAAGCAAAGTTTTAGACTCAAGAAGCACCGATGAGTCAAATTCTATTCGTAGAAGAAGAGAATGTCTAAATTGTGGAAAACGTTTCACAACTTATGAAACAGTGGAAACTGTGCCTATTTTGGTTATCAAAAAAGATGGCTCACGTCAACCTTTTAATATAGAAAAAATTAAGTGCGGAATGATTAAGGCATGCGAAAAACGTCCTGTGAGTATGGCTCAAATTGACGAAATGGCAGAAGATATTGAAAAAACAATCCAAAACTCACTTAATCAAGAAGTTAAATCAAGTGAAATTGGCGAAATGATTATGGAACGCTTAAAAAAAGTGGACGAAATCGCATATGTGCGTTTCGCCTCAGTTTATCGTCAATTTAAAGATGTCACAAACTTCATCAAACTAATTACTGAAATGTAATAATTTTTTCCTCCCTCCCCCACTCTATGACGAAAGTGACATAGTCACATCAAGTAATTTTGCGTTTGCAAAATTACTTTTTTTTATTATTTGACGTGCCAAGCACATAAGGTGTTGGATTTGAAGAGGCATAAAGTTCCACTAGGATAGCATCCTCGCCCACCTTGACAATTTGAGATATAGGAATGAAAAGTTCCATTCCACTTTTAAACACATTCCAAAAATTTCTTTCGCCCGGCACAACAATACCCTGCAAACATCCCGTCTGCAAGTTGAAACAAATATCCACAATATGTCCGAGTCTTTTGCCGTCAACCACATTGACAACTTCTTTACACCTTAATTCCAAAAATGAAGTTTCCATAAAGCACTATATGTTGAAATTTGTCAAAAAATGACAGGCATTGCCTGTTTTTATTTTAATTATTATTGAGTCCTAAAATAAATCAACTATAGAACGAAAAATTTGCAAAGATTTTATTTCCAATAATAAAAACTAAAGAAAGTTACTCAAAAAACTTTTTGAGAGTTTTTAAAGCGGTTTTTTCCAGACGTGATACTTGAGCTTGGCTGATTCCAACCTCTTCGCTTACTTCCATTTGTGTTTTACCAACATAATAACGCATTAAAAGAATTTCTTTCTCACGTTCAGATAAATTTTTAATAGCATCATTAAGAGTCATTTTTTCTACTAAATTTTCATCATCATCTTTATCGCTGGAAATTTGGTCCATTATTCTGACCGTTTCATTTCCGTCGTTATACACAGGCTCTGACAGCGACACCGTTTCACTTATCGCATCCAAAGCAAATGTGACTTCTTCAAGTGGAATTTCCAAAATTTTTGCAATTTCCTCTAAAGACGGCTCACGATTTTCTTTTTTAATTATCTCTTCTTTAACTTTTAAGGACTTATAAGCAATGTCACGAATAGAGCGACTTACACGAACAGAATTATTGTCACGAAGATAGCGTCGAATTTCGCCAATAATCATAGGCACGGCATATGTGGAAAATTTCACATTTAAAGATTCGTCAAAATTATCAATAGCCTTTAAAAGTCCGACGCATCCTACTTGGAACATATCATCCGCCTTGTCAGACTGCCCAGAAAATCTTTGCACAACAGATAAAACGAGTCGGAGGTTGGCAACGACAAATTGGTCTCGAGCAAACTCATCTCCAGATTTAACCTTTTTCATAAGTTCCACAATTTCTGTGTTTTTGAGTTTTGGAAGAAGAGAAGTGTTCACTCCTGAAATCACAACACGATTAGCCATATTGCCTCCTAATTTTTAAATGTTGTTCTCAATTTTAAGGAAAATTATTCAAAAATCAACATAAAAGGCAAAAATCGGCAAAAAATAACAAAAATTTTAAAAAATATTGTGTTTAAAAGTTAAAAAAATTAGAAAATATATATTTATTTTATTAATTTAAATAAAAATTAAAAATAAAACTATAAAAAAACGAAAATACGATAAAAACAAATGATTAAATAAATTAAAAATGTTAAAATTTAATTTTAAAAAATCATTTTTATTATATTATATCTGTTTTTTCTAATTTTCTTTTTAATTTATTTAATATTTTCTTTTCTATTCGAGATATATAACTTTGGCTTATTCCCATAAGGTCAGCTACTTCTTTTTGAGTTTTTTCTTCCTGCCCATTGAGACCAAAACGATAGACCATTATTTGTTGTTCACGGACATCAAGCTTTCGCAAGATGCTGAATAAAACTTGTTTGTCCGAGCCACTTTCCAAATCTTTAGACACCGTATCTTCGTCCACTGGAATGATATCTTGAAGAAGAAGTTCATTGCCTTCGCCATCATTAGACAAAGGTTCATCCAAACTCACTTCATTTTTAACACGTGTATTTTTTCTTAATTGCATTAAGATTTCATTTTCAATGCAACGAGAGGCATATGTGGCAAGTTTGATATTTTTGTCTAAGCTGTAAGTTTTCACGGCCTTGATAAGTCCAATAGCACCTATTGAAATCAAATCCTCAAGTTCAATTCCACTTGTTTCAAATTTTTTAGCAATATAGACAACAAGACGAATATTATGCTCTATAAGTTTGTCACGAGCCACATTACTCCCCTTTTGAATTTCCTCTAAAAGCACCTGCTCTTCTTCTGGCTCTAACGGCTCCGGCAATGCTTGATTTCCACAGATATAAAAGACAACATTATCCACTTCTTTTAAAAAATGACGATTTAAAAATTTGTAAATTAAAAGTTTGATTTTAAGAAAAAATTTCATATATCCTCCCTTTTTACGCAAACGAATTATGAAGTATCATTTCATAACTTTTAAAATTTTTAAGACATAATGCGAGCATAGGCCTTTCTGTTTCTTTTTCTCCAACCATAATTTTATCTATTTCAAAAGCGAGCACTTTGGAAGAACTTGAAAGCGTTCCAAGACTGATGTAATGAGCATATTTTAAATTTTTCATATCTATTTTGTTTAAAAGAATATCATCTAACTCAATATTAAAAAGCTGTTTAAAAAGTTTGTAAGAAATAAGGCTCACAGGCCTATTTGTAAGCGGATCGGAAAGTAAATTTCCCGTATCTAAAAATCCTTTACAAGAACATTCTTTTCCGTCATTTTCTAGTTTTACCTCAAAACAAAAATTTTCAATTTCTTTCCGCTTGTTGATAAATTTATAGAGATATCTAAAGATGAAGTAGGCGACAAAAACTATTCCTAATATGATGAGGGTGTGAAGTTGTCCGAAACTCTGAACAAAAAAAGCACAAACCCCGCCGTATAAAAAGGTGCAAAAGAAGAAAGTTAGATAAATTTTCAAAAAAGAGGAAAGTTTGGAATATGAAAATGTCAAAGAAACAAGCACAACTGCTAAAAATAATTTTACAAAAAATTCCGCTACTGTATCTAAATTAAAAATCGGAAGAATTAAAGCCACAATAGCACCTAACAGCGAAGCAAGAGCAATAAAGCGGCATTTAACTCTTAAAATTAAACTAGTGGTCTTAAAAATAAGAAAATCGATTATGAAATTTTGTATCAAGACATACTCAACAACAATTTCCATATTTCCCCTTTTTCAAATTTTATTAAAATAAATAGTCAAATTATTAAGAAAAAAAGAGAGTAAAATTAAAAAACAGCACTCTTTTTGACGAAAATAAATATTGACTTAATGCTTAACTTATGCTATAATTAAATATAAGTGAGGATATATGGAAATCAATTTTGAAAAATACTACAAAAATTATTTTAAAACAAGTGTTGTAACGCCTGAGCTACTTTTAAGTGAACTTCCTACTTGTTGTGATAAAGAAGGCGTTTTAAAGGACCATATTGAAGGATCGGTCTACAAAAACACAAAATTTGAAAGAGTTTACGATAAACTTCCTTATAAAGAGACCTTGTTTGTTCATTATTTAAATGCCATTCGAATAATGTTTAACAATGATGAAAGATTAAAAGATCCGGCTTTCAGAAAACAAAATCAACAAAAAATAAATGAAATAATTGAATTGTTTATGATAGTAACCTATGAAGGTCTTAACACTAATAAAAAGGAATTGAGTTTTGACATTGAAGATTTTGCTAGAAAATATGAAACTGCACCTTTTGGAATCATTAAAGAAATGCCATATGTCGTAAGTTACATAGCACAAAAGCGAGGTTATGAACTTGAAGATCATAGACAACTTCTAGAAACCAGCCGAAATGTTAATTTCAATGCAAAAGTAAAAGCTCACGACGATTACACAGCAAAAACCACAAATGATGCAGATTTAATACAATCAGTGAGCGATAAAATTGGAGTTCCTTATAGACACTTTTTGAAAAAAGTAGAAACACAAAAAATATAATAAGGCTTAAAACCTTTGACTTTAGTAAAAAAGATATTTGACATTAGTAAAAAAGATAGTGGAAAAATTTTAACCACTATCTTTTTATATGAGTTTGACAAATTATGTTTTATATTTTCTATCTGTTTTTTTAATTTAACCATTTAGAAAATTTATTTTGTGTTACACTGTTTAGTTTTTTTCATAAAATTACTTTTTAAATATTCTTTTGCTACTTCTAGAGTTAGATCCTTTTTATTTTCCAAATCTTCTATATAAAGTGGAACTTCAATGTCTGGTTTTATTGCTCCACTCTCTTTAAAAACATCGCTAAAATCAAAGAATTTTTCAGTATAGCGAATCAAAAGGTTTTCTGCTAAACAAATTGTCCCACTACTTTGTCCGAAACGAATGTTCTCTTGAGCTAAATTTTGACCAATAAGCGGAGTGCCTAGAACTTTTTTTGCATAATATGCAGCAAAAGTTCCAGAAGAAAAGACTCTGTTATCCACCAATGTGACTCCTTTCATCTTTTTATCTTCAAACAAATTAATTAACGGCCAAATAATTTCAGAATTTCCACCAGTGTTTCCTCTTATATCAAGAATAAACGTAGAAATGTTTTCTTCTTCAATTTTCGCTTTTACTTTTTCAACAAACTTAAGAAAATCTCCCTCATTTTTTTCATAACATGCCATATAATCTATTTTAAGAATGTCGGACAGCAATATTTCAAATTCATAAGGTTCAGATTTACTTTTGAAAGGCGAAAAACAAGCATCAAAATCAAAAAAATCATCCACCAAATTACAAGTCAAAACCTCGCCGTTTTTCAAAGTGATTTTATTAAAATCAATATCGAGAATTATTGGTAAGGCAGAATAATTGAGTCTTATATTTAAACAAAAGTTAAACCATTCTTTTGTTTCAAATGAAATATATTTACTTAGCATTTTTATAAGTTTTGAAACTTCTAAATTTCCAATTTTTTCAACTTCAAAAAATTTATTGTTACGACAAACATAAATCTTGTCATTAAAACAAATTAGACGTTGGCTTAAATATTTGTTCCATTCACTTGAAATAGACTTTGTATAACTCAAAGTCAAATGTGCATTTTTAAATAGTGCACAAAATCTCAACAGGTATTTTAAATATGTTTTATCGTCAACGTTGTCTATATTTCCTAAGCTTGAAACAAATTTATCCACATTTGCATTGATTTTTGTTTGTTTTTCAACAAATTTACTGCTAGCGTTATTATCTTTTAAAAGTTGTAAGAGTTTTTCTTCAATTATTTTTGCACTTTTTGTAATTTGCTCTGTTTTTGTAAGATTTGAAAAGTTTTCCATCAGAATCTCCTATCAATGAAATTTATGAATATATAATATCATAAAAGAAGTTTAAATTCTATTATAAATAGAAATTAATTATAAAAACTTGTTCAAAAAAAATAGATACAAAAAAACACATTTTGCAATGTGTTTTTAATTTTATTTTTTACCTTTGTTTCTAATTTTCTCTATCCAAGGTGGTATAGAAGATATGCTTGGATTTACATCAACACGAGAAGATGATTCGTTTTGTTCTAACTTAACATCTCTTTCTGCTTGAGCGTTATATCCAAAAGGGTTAAATCCTTTAAATTCGTCTTTCTTTTCTTCTTTTTCTGGCTCTTTTTGAGGTTCTTCCTCCTCTTCCTCTTCTTCTTCAGTATTTGGACTCTTGAAACCTGTGGCAATAATTGTAATTTCCACTTCATCTCTCATATCTGGGTCAATGCTAGAGCCGAAAATCAAGTTACAACTTGGGTCAATAACTTCTTGAACCATTTTTGCAGCTTCATTTACTTCACGAAGAGTGATGTCGCTTCCGCCCTTGATGTTCATAACAACGCCGGTTGCTCCTTCAATGGTGGTTTCAATAAGTGGAGAAGCAACTGCTTGACGAACGGCTTCCAAGGTCTTGTTTTCACCCTTACCTCTACCTATGCCCATATGTGCAAGTCCGCGGTTTTTCATAACGGTTTCGATATCAGCAAAGTCAAGGTTGATCATACCTGGGAAAACGATAAGGTCAGAAATACCTTGGATACCTTGTCTTAACACGTCATCTGCATAACGGAAAGCTTCAACAAGAGTGGTTTTTTCAGGAAGAATTGTGAGTAATCTTTCGTTAGGAATAATAACAATAGTGTCAACATATTTTCTAAGTTCGTTGATACCTTTTTCGGCATTTTCCATTCTCTTAGGATTTTCAAATTGGAAAGGTTTTGTAACAATTCCAACAGTCAATATTCCAAGCTCTTTCGCGATTTGCGCAACAACAGGAGCAGCACCTGTTCCTGTTCCACCGCCCATACCAGCAGTGATGAAAAGAAGGTCAGTTCCTTTCAAAATTTCTGTTAAAGAAGATTTACTCTCCTCTGCCGCCTTTCTTCCAATTTCTGGAACAGCGCCAGCGCCACGACCACCTGTTAGTCTTTCGCCGATTTGCAGTCTTTTTTCTGCTTTAGAAATTAAAAGTGCTTGCTTATCAGTGTTGATAGCAACAAATTCAGCTGAAGCTACATTTGCTTCAATCATTCTGTTAACGGCATTATTACCGCCACCGCCGATTCCAAGCACTTTAATCTTAACGATTGAAGTTGGATTTAGTTCCTGTTGTTGATTTTCCATAAGATAACTCCTTTATTTTTTAATATTTTAATATATTTTGAAAAATATTGCAAGTTTTTTAAATGATTTTCAAATTATGAGTCCGAATTTAGTGCCGAATTTATCAGCCCAAGCATAGCAGAAAGTTCCGGCTTGTCCATACTAGGCACTGGAGGTATACCATAAGAAACATTTCGCCCAAGGCATTTCGCTAAATAATCTTTACCGCCTTTTATCTTAGTTATACCAGCACCACAAAGATAGATAGGATAAAATGGAACATACTCTTTTGCAAAAAGTCTTATACACTCATTTATGGTTGATGCGATAATTCCAATTCGATAGCATACCGCTTCGTTGACATAATTAAGTGGAATTTTAATGATTTTTCCGCCAAGAGTCATAAGTTCGTAAGCATCATCTTTATCTCCGCGGACTGAGAGCACAATTTCTTTCTTTAAGTTTCTCGCATCATTGTAACTTATTCCACATGCCTCACTTAAATCGCTTGTTATGTAAGAACCACCCATGGAAAAGGAGGTTAAATTTGCAAGAGCCTCGCCTTTCACAAAACTAACTGAAGTGGAACGTGCTCCAACGTCAATAACAATGCAAGTTCGCTCTCTTTCTTCTTTGGATAAAATGAACATACTCTCAGATAGTGGCTCGCTCAGATATTCCACTTGTTCAATTCCAAGACTTGCCCAAATTTTATTGAATATCTTAACAAAATTGGCTTGAACCATAATTATGGAAAGTTCTGCTCCCAAAGAATATGATTTTTGCCTAATAGGGTTTTGAATATTTTTGCTATCGTCAAGCTTAAACGAAATAGGATTCACACAAACAACTTCCATATCTTCAACAGAATGATTTTCTGAAGCTTGGCTATACAAATAATCAATATCTTTTTCATTTATTGAATGTTTAAACTTGAAATTCATTTGTTCTTCACAAGTGACAACTTTTGAGAACTCTGCAGGCACACCAACGTAAACTTTTTTAATTTTCTTTTTGTATGTAGAAGAAATTTGCGAGAAAAGTGTTTTTACCGCATCCATAATATAAGCACTTTCAATGAACTCGCCTTCAAAAAAGCCGGCATACTCGACTGTAGCCTTAGCTTTTATTATAAAGGTGTTGTTTAAACCTCTCTCTGCAATTATGCAAGAAAGTTTTGATGAACCAATTTCCACAACTGTAACGCAGTTTTGTGCCATATCACTCCTCATTTTTGCAAAAACAGGCAATTTTTAATATTTATAGTTATATTTTAGTAAATAATTTATAAAAAGTCAAACAAATTTCATTAAAATTTATAAAAATTTATTTTTTTTCATAATTATGCAAAACTTGTCCGCTTTTAAACAAAATTCTAAAACTTATGCAAAATTTTCTCAAAATTTAAGCGGAAAACTTGCTTTTTATAGGGTGTTTGAATTATACTTAATAAAGAGGTAAATTATGATAGACATAAATTTGATTAGAACAAACAAAGAGTTGGTTAAAGAAAACATAAAGAAAAAATTTCAGGATGAAAAACTTCCTCTTGTGGACGAAGTTGAAGAACTCGACAAACAAAATCGCGCCTTAAAACAAGAGTGCGACACTCTTCGTGCCTCAAGAAACACCTTAAGCACGGAAATCGGCAAACTTATGCGTGAAAAAAAGGTGGATGAAGCAAACAAAATAAAAGAACAGGTTAAAGCCAACAACGACCGCATCGCCGAAATAGAAAAAGAAATTGAAGTGGTGGAAGAAAAAATAAGAAAGATAATGCTCACCATTCCAAATATTATTGACAAAAGTGTTCCAATTGGAAAAGACGACAGCGAAAATGTGGAAATTGAAAGATTTGGCGAGCCGGTTGTGCCAAACTATGAAATTCCATATCACGCTGATATTTTAGAAAGAATTGGCGGGCTTGATAAAGAGAGTGCTGGTCGCACAAGTGGAACGGGCTTTTATTATCTTATGGGTGACGCCGCACGCCTCCACGAGGCAATGATTGCATACGGAAGAGACTATATGATCGAACAAGGCTTCACTTATTGCATTCCACCTTTTATGATAAGAAGCGATGTTGTCAATGGCGTTATGTCTTTTGCCGAAATGGAAGCCATGATGTATAAAATTGAAGGCGAAGATTTATATCTTGTCGGCACAAGCGAGCACTCTATGATAGGTAAATTTAAAGGTCAAATTATAAATGAAAAAGATTTGCCTATCAGAATGACTTCCTACTCTCCTTGCTTTAGAAAAGAAGGTGGCTCTCACGGACTTGAAGAGAGAGGACTATATCGTGTTCATCAATTTGAAAAACAGGAAATGATAGTGATTTGTAAGCCAGAAGAGAGTATGGATTATTACAACAAAATGTGGCAATACACCGTCAATGTTTTCAGAAATCTTGATATTCCGGTAAGAACACTCGAATGTTGCAGTGGTGACCTTGCGGACTTAAAAGTTAAAAGTTGTGACGTTGAAGCATGGAGCCCAAGACAAAAGAAATATTTTGAAGTTGGCTCTTGCTCGACTCTTGGTGACGCTCAAGCAAGACGACTTGGAATAAGAGCGAAAGGCGAAAAGGGAAACTACTTCTTGCACACTCTAAACAACACTGTGCTTGCTTCTCCAAGAGCACTAATTGCTCTCCTTGAAAATAACTTGCAGGCAGACGGAAGCATAAAAATTCCAAAAGTCCTTCAAGCATATATGGGCGGAAAAACAGAAATTTTACCTATAAAATAAACAGGCCTTGCCTGTTTTTTATTTTTCACTCTAATTAACTAAAAATTTTACTCTTTTACAAAATCAAATATTTTTAATGTATTCCAAACAAAATTTATACTCATCTATATGCCATTTAAAAAAATACCCTTTTTAATCATTTCATCTATAATAAAAGTATAGCACAATTTCTAAAAGATCCCAAACTTAAACAAAATTTTTTAATTAATTACTTTCTTTATCAACAAGCCTATAATATAAATCTGTTACAGCGACCTCTTGATAGTCATTTAAAATGTAGTTATCAATTAAAACATATGAATTGCATAGTCGTTCATATGTCCACATTTCGCCTTTTTGAGGTTCGCCGTTTTCATCATACAAAATATTGCCGTCATCATCATAAATATAGTCATAAACGACATTTCCTTCGCCGTCTACAAGTTGTCCATATTCATTTATTTGAGAAAATAAGGCACTGTCCACAGCGAACAAAAGTTGAAATTTTTGTGGCAGGGCAAAATCAATATTGTTTAAAACATATGTCCTTCCAGAAAAAGTTTCAATAGTTATATTATCATAAGTTTTATCCGTGATTTCAACATAGTTTGTCCCAAGAGTTAAACTTTTGAAAAATCCTTTTTGCTCAGTTAAATCACGATTGTTTCGAAGAAGAGCATCGTAAATTTCAAAAGTGCCCTTCTCTTCAACTTCCAAAAAGTCTCCAACTTTTACTTCTTCATTTAAGATAGTCAAATTTTGAATTAAAATCGGATTTTCTTTTGTGCTTTCATATGCACTTTCTTTTCGTAGGACCCGAAAATCGTCATCGCAAATCAGCACTTCCGTATCCGTTTGAACGGCAAAAACCTCTTCTCTTTCTGCAACATGAATAATGTATCTGTTTGGAAAAACTGTTTCAATATTTACAACCTTAAGATAGGCAAAATTTTCGTTTTCATAGGCATGGTTATTTATATTTTCAATATACTTACTTTTTCCGTCAAAAATTACACTCGCACCATAATGAAAATCTCCAGCCTCAATTATCTCTTCATCCGTTACATTCAAATTGGAAGTCGTCGTTTTGTAGTCTACTTCCACCGTAGATAAAGCAAACAGTGTCCAAAACAAAATTAAAATCACTGCTATTATTCCCAAAACAACCGAAAGAGAAATTATCGCCTTTTTACTCAATATTCATCCTTTTAATTTCAGCACCAAGGTTTTGATATTTTTCTTCCAATTTTTCATAGCCTCTGTCAATAAAGTGAACGTTATGAACTGTTGTGTAACCTTCCGCCATAAGCCCTGCTATCACAAGCCCTGCTCCTGCGCGAAGGTCGGAAGAGTAGACGTCCGCTCCAAAAAGTTTTTCCACACCACTTATTATCGCTAGCCTATCTTTAACAAGAATGTCCGCTCCCATTTTAGTCAACTCCATAACATGATTAAAACGATTTTCGAATAGATTTTCTTTAATAACAGAGGTTCCCTTAGAAAGAGTTTCTAAAACCATTAACTGTGGTTGCAAGTCGGTTGGAAAATATGGAAAAGGCAGAGTTTCGACAAACTTATATGAAGGATATCTTCCTTGTGCTGTCACTATTATCTTATCATTTTTTAGTTTAAAATCGCAAGCACTTTCTTTAAGAATATTAAGTAGAAATTGATTATCTTCTCTTCTAAAATTGGAAATCGTCATATTTTCCCCACATAATGCACCAAGAATTAGTTGTGTTCCGGCAATAATTCTGTCTGGAAAAACTTTAAATTCACCACTATGTAACTTTTTAACACCTCTAATTTTTATTGTGTCAGTTCCAGCACCACGAATATCAGCACCCAAGGAATTTAAGAATTTTTCCAGCTCTTTTATCTCCGGCTCTTTCGCCACATTATATAAAGTTGTCTCGCCTTCAAGGAGTGTGGCACACATCATTAAACTTTCAGTGGCACCGACGCTGACTGACGGAAAAACCACTTTACCTGCTTTCATATTTGAGGCATTGCAATATATGTATCCATGTTTTTCCACGATTTTTACACCCAGACTTCGAAAGGCTTTAAGATGAATATCTATCGGCCTTGTGCCGATCTTGCACCCACCAGGATACGAGATCACTGCTTGCCGAAATTTTCCAAGTAATGCTCCTAAAAGAAAAATAGACGCCCTCAGTTTCGCCGTCAACTCATGAGAAATTTTTGTGTTCATAACACTTTCTGTGTTTAAAGATAAATAGTTTTCTTTTCGTAAAACCTTGACATTCAAAATTTTTAAAATCTCACACATATTGTCTATATCAGAAAATTCTGGCACATTGGTAAAAGTCATCTCCCCATCACACAAAATGGAAGAGGCAAGAATAGGTAAATAGGCATTTTTAGACGCCTCAACTTCAATTTCGCCTGACAGCGTTTTTCCGCCACGTATTAAAAAAACTTCATCCATATAAAATTATATGGAAAAAGAAGACACATTGTGTCTTTTTTACATTCTCATTTTGTAAAATTTAAAAAAAATTTCTTATTTAATATTTAGTTAAATCAACAAAAAAAGTGAAAATATTTAAAAAATTGACATAAAAAGTGAAAAAATAGTAAAAAATTAAACAAAAAAATCATTTTTTTGATAAAAATTAATATTTTTATAAATTTAGATAATTTTTTTATTTTAAAAAACTTTTTTCTACGCCAAATTAAAATTAATAAAAAATTAATATTTTTAAACAAAAATATATACTTAAACTTGACTATTCCTGTGAACATTTAAACATACTCCCACTCCTGCCATAAAAACAGCGACGGAAGTTCCGCCACTTGAAATAAAAGGAAGTGGGAGTCCAGTTGGTGGAATGGAACCTGTCACAACCGCAATATTAAGAAGAGTTTGAACAGCAATGAGTATTCCTACGCCACAAGCAAGTAAACAACCAAATCTATCTTTCGCGTTGAGTCCAATTTTGATTAAAAAGAAAACTAAAAGCCCAAAAACCAAAATTAAAAGTATGCTTCCAATAAGTCCAAATTCTTCGCCGATAATGGAAAAAATAAAATCACTTTCGGCAAAGGGAAGAAACATATATTTTTGCCTAGAATTGAAAAGCCCAACTCCAAAAAGTCCACCATTACCAAGACTATATAAGGACTGAATAAGTTGAAAACCTTCTCCTTGTGGTGAAATCCATGGGTCAAGAAAGGCAAAAAGTCTTTTCATTCTGTAAGGCTCGGCAACGATTAAAAGTGGAACAGCGGCAGCTGCCAAACCTGTAAACATCAAGGTATGTTTTTTATTGATTCCTCCAATTATAAGCATAAAAAATGTAAGAAGAGCAAGACACATAGTCACACTCATACTAGGTTCAATGATAACTAAAAGGCACAATACTCCTGCCACTATGAGTGCTGGCAAAAGCCCTTTAAATGTTTTTATCTTGTCATGATTTTCTGATAGATATGACGCTAAAAACAAAATTAAAGCAAATTTGGTGACTTCAGAAGGTTGAATGGAAATTCCAAAAAAATTGACCCAGCGATTTGCACCATAACTTTGCACACCAAAGCCTGGCACGAAAACTAGAATAAGTAAAACAACGCAGACAGCTAAAATCACATAACGAAATTTTTTCAAGATATGGTAATCAAAAAAAGTGAAAAAAATCATAGCAAAAATGCCAAGCACAACGCCTAAGAGTTGCTTAAAAAGAAAAAAGTATTCATTTCCATAGCGAACACCAGCAGTATAATAACTTGCACTATACACCATCAAACAACCAAAAGCCACCAGAGAAAAGGTTAAAAAATACACAAAAAATATTGTTTTATCAAATTTTTGCGTTTTTTTATCACTTTTTATGGAAAAAACATTCAATATTTTCGCTTTTTTAATTTTGTTCACTAATAAACCTCAAAACAATTTCCTTAAATTTTTCTCCACGTTCAGCGTAAGACGAAAATTCATCAAAACTTGAGCAAGCCGGCGAAAGCAAAACAGTGTCGCCGCTTTTCGCTTTAGAAATAGCATATTTGCATGCCTCTTCAAAAGTGAGAAAAGTTTGTCCTACTTTATTATATTTCTTTGCACACTCAAAAATGACTTTTCCTTCTTGTCCAAAGGTGACTACTTCCTTTATATCAAACTTAAAAATCTCATCATATGGATATCCCTTTCCTTGACCACCTAAAAGAAGAATATTATTTTTATTTTTATTTTTAAAAGCAGAAAGAGCATTTATGGTCGACGCGACATTTGTTGCTTTGCTGTCATCAATAAAAGTTACGCCTTTATATTCTCCAACTTTTTCCATGCGATGTGATGCCGGCTTAAAAGAGGATATTGCCTTATCATATGCACATATTGGAATTTTATATGGAGAAAGGCAAGCAACACTTGCTAGCACATTTTCTAAATTTTTCTCACCTAAAAGCTTTAAATTATTTAAATCAAAAATTTTTGTTTTGTTAATAAAAATGCAGTTATTTTTAATAAAAACGCCTTTTTTTATTAAATTTTTTGTAAAATAAATACATTTTTTGTTGTTTATAAGTTTTTTCGCATTTTCATCATCCAAATTTAAGATGTTCAATTTTGCCATTTTAAGAAGCTTACTTTTGACATTTATATATTCTTCCATACTTCCGTGCCTATCTAAATGGTCAGGCTTAATATTTAATACTGCACCAACGTCGCACCTAAACAATGATGACGTTTCAAGCTGAAAACTGCTTACTTCACAAACAATAAAGCTGTCTTTATTTGTTTTTCCATAAAGATTAGTTATCGGAAGGCCAATATTTCCACACAAGTAAACTTCTTTTCCTGCTTCTTTTAAAATTTTATACAAAAGCATGCAAGTGGTGGTTTTTCCATTTGTTCCAGTGACGGCTATGATTTTTCCTCTAATAAACATATATCCTAAATCAAGTTCGGAAAAAATTTTTGCCCTATTTCTTTTTAATGCTTCAATATTTTCATTACCTATGATTTTTACTCCTGGACTTATCACACAATAATCAAATTTTTCCTTTTCTAAATCTTTTACGTAGCCTATTTGATTAATATATTTTAAATCTTCGTCATAGAAAAAGACATGGGCTCCAAGAAGGTTCAAAAGTTTTATGGCACTTCTTCCACTTTTTCCAAGTCCGTAAACTAAACATTTTTTATTTTTAAATTTCATACTCTCCGCCTTACAATATTAAATATATGCAAAGCGATATGAGTGACATAACCAAAGTTATCATAGAATATGCAAAAACGATTCTATTTTCATGCACACCTTTTTGTTCAAAATGATGATGAAGTGGCGCCATAAGAAATATCCGTTTATGCGTTCTTTTGTAGTAAGCAACTTGCAGAATGTCCGAAACAGCAGAAAGAACAAACATTATTCCCATAATTGGCAAGATAAGTTCCAAGGAAGATAGAACGGCAACCGTTCCTATAAATCCACCAAGTGCGAGCGAGCCAGTGTCTCCCATAAAAATTTTGGCTGGATAGACATTGAAGCATAAAAATCCTAAAAGTCCCCCACAAAGCGAAAACGTTATAATTGCGAGGTTACTCATCTCAGTGGCATCAAACAAGGTTAAAATTATCCCGAAAATCAAAAGATAAACAAAACTTACGCTTCCAGCAAGTCCATCGAGTCCGTCAGTTAAATTTACGCTGTTGGTGGTTGCCAAAAGAACAAGAATAACAAGTGGAATAATGAAAAAGCCAATATCAAACGTGAGCCCAAAAAAGTTAAGGCTTATCCGCCCTGAAAAGTATATATAAAGAGCGACAATTAAGGCTAGTCCAAATTGTCCTATAATTTTTTGATATGGCTTCAAGCCTTCATTGTGATGATAATGCACTTTGATAAAATCGTCTAAAAAGCCTAAAAGAGCATATCCAAACGTAACAATAATTAAAAACAAACTCGTAAACCGACTTTCTGGAAGAAGAAAACATAGCCCTATGAGTAGACTAAGCAAGAAAATAATTCCACCCATTGTAGGAGTGCCTTCTTTTGCCTTATGCTTGTCCACATAGTGCAAAATGCTTTGAGAAGCTTTAAACTTTTTGCACATAGAAATTATAAAAGGCGCAATAAGGCAAGAAAATAAGAAGGCAACAAGTCCACTTAAAATATACTTAATTACCATATTTTTCCTTTACCTCTTTTTTCAAATCTCCATTTATAACTTTATAGACAGCATCAAAATCATTATAATCTAGTTTCTGGTCGCCAACGATTTGATATTTTTCTCCGCCTTTGCCAGCAATGACAATAACATCGTCTTCTTTAGATAGGTTTATCATTTTTGAAATGGCAGTTTGTCTATCAAGTTCCACAAAATGCGATTTTTTCATACCTTTTTCAATATCTTCCACAATTTTTGCTGGATCTTCTTTCCGCGGATTATCGTTTGTTAAACATACATAGTCACACAAGTTTTCAGCTATTGCTCCCATTTTAGATCGTTTGTCGCTGTCTCTATTTCCTCCACAACCAAATACGCAGTAAAGTTTTCCCTTGCAGATTTGTTTTGCTGTGCTTAAAACATTTAAAAGGCCATCTGGCGTGTGTGCGAAATCAATTATTATATATTTCCCTTTATATTTAATAACATTGAAGCGCCCTTCAACAGGATGAATATATTTTAAACTTTCCACAGCTTTACCCACATCTAGTCCTAAGCTTGCAATTGTCGATAAACTTGCTAAAATATTTAAAATATTGTATCCGCCAACAAGGTTAGTTTCAACTTTGTAGACATCATCAAAAACATTGCTGTAAAATTTCATTCCGTCTAGCCTACTCTTAATTCCGATTGCAAACACATCAGCGGGATTATAAAGTCCATAAGTTATAAAAGGTATTTTAATTTTTTCTAAAAAATCGCAAACGCTTTTATCATCGACACAAAGAACGGCACTTTTAACATACTTATCAGTAAAAAAAGACAATTTACAGTCTCGATAATTTTCCATGTTTCCAAAATAATCTAAATGATCCTGCGTAATATTCGTTAAAATACCAATATCAAATTTAAGCCCCTCAATTCTCTTTTGAGCTATCGCATGCGCAGAAACTTCCATGACAACATATTCAACGCCGTCTTTTTGCATATCATAAAAAGATTTTTGCAAGATGTCGGCATCAGGAGTTGTCATGGAATAGTCCAAAACTTTACCGTTATATTTAACACCCATAGTGCCAACCGTTCCTACACTTTTCCCTAAACTTTTTAAAGCTTCTGAAATTAAGTGCGTGCATGTGGTCTTGCCATTTGTGCCAGTAACGCCAATAAGTTTCATTTTTTTGGCTGGATTATCATAAAAATTAGCACAAGCCGTGCTAAAAGCCGAGTGAGCGTCCTCGACAAGACAAAGATTTTCAACTGGCAAGCGATTTTCACTTACAATTAAAGATGCTCCACTAGAAAGTGCTTCTTTAGCATTATCTAATCCTTTTTCATAAGAAGAGGATAAGTCAAAAAAGGCGTCTCCCGTCTTTACTTCTTTGCTATTTTTTTTAATTTCATTAAAATCTATATTTTGATCAAAATTATTTAAAACTTTGATTTCGTTTAAAAGTTTACTTGCTTTCATAATCACCCCTTTTCTATATTTTAATATGCCAATTTATATTTTTTGTTGCCAAGACAAAAAAAGATAAAAAATGACAAAATAATTTTGAGAAAGTAAATTGGTTGTGCTATTATTTATAAGTAAAGGAAGAAGTATGAAGAGAATTGAATTTATAAATAATCCCGCATTGCTTTTAAAAGATAAGGTGTCCATTGAAAAACTTAATGAAATAGTTTTAAATGATAGAGATTCGCTGATTAAATTTGAAGAAGAAAAATATCACAGCCAAGTAAGCGAACTTGTCATTGATTTTTTATCTTATCCAAATAAAAAAATAATTTTACTTTGCGGTCCAACATCGGCTGGAAAAACGACAACTTCTAAGATCATCAAAGAAAAGCTCAGCGACTTTGGATATAATTCTGTGACCATTTCTTTGGATAACTTTCTCGTTCCTTTAAGCGAAAGGGCTGTTTTATCAGACGGCTCTCTTGATTATGATAGTTTTGCCACAATTGACGTTAAAAATTTTAATTCTTTCTTGAAAGATTTAAGAGTAAAAGGCGAAGCAGAAATGCCGATATATAATTTTGTCAAAAATAGGCCGGAAGATTATACGCAAAATGTGAAAATCAACAAAAACACAGTTTTGATAGTGGAAGGACTCCACGCGCTTAATCCTAATTTAATGAACATGAAGGAAAATAAAAGCGCCACATATAAAATTTATATTTCTCCAAATGTCAATTTTTATCTGAAAAATAAAATCGTTTTGGAAGCCAAAGAACTTCGTCTTATGCGTAGATGTCTTAGAGATTATTATAATCGCGGTGCCAGTATTGAGCAGACACTTCAAACTTGGGATCATACAATAATAAGTGAAAATTTATATATTCATCCATATAAGGAAACTGTAGATTACATTATAAACTCCACACATAGATATGAACTAATGCTTTATGCAAAATATTTAAAACCACTTCTCACGCAAACTGAGGGCTCAAAAGAAATTTATCGCCTATTAAAACCTTTAGATGCATCTGAAAAATTGGATAAATCTGTAATTCCAGAAAATTCTATGCTGTGGGAATTTATAAACAAATAACTAGAAAAATAAAAAAATTAAAACGAAAAAGTAAAAAAACAGAAAAATCGCTTAAAATTGCGATTTTTTTTATTTTTTTATTGATTTTTAACTAGATTTTTATATTATTTTTTCTTTTTTGTAAAATCTAATTTTTCAAAAACTTCCAAGGCTTCGCTGTCATAAGCTGAAATATATTGTTCTTTAAGTAATCTTTCAGAGCCTTCTTCAATTAGACAAGTTATCAAATCTTTAAAGGACAAATCTTTAAAAAGATAAAAAGCAAGTGAGCCCGGAATACTGTTTAATTCATTTATATATATTTTTTTTGCTCGCTTATCATAAATAAAATCCACCCTCACAACACCATAGCAATCAAAGGCGTTATAAACTTTTTCGGTTAAGCTTTTTATTTTTAAAAGCATTCCTTTATCAACTTTTTCTCCGCTTTCTGTTTTCTCTTCCAAATATTTATCTTCAAAAGAAAATATTTCTCCTTCTTTTTTCATCATGGAAACTTGAGACGTTTTCACTTCGTTGTTGATATGAACACATGCACAGTTATATTCCACAAAATCTTCTAAGTATTTTTCCGCCAAGATTCTTTTGTCAAACTTAGCACAGAATTCAATTCCTTCTTGCAATTCCTCTCTAGTCCTACAAACCTTGATTCCTATTGAACTTCCCAAATTTGACGGCTTCAAGATTATAGGAAATTTAAGTTTTCCGCAAACATTCTTTATTACCTTTTCTTTATCGCTTTTATAATCTTCATAAAGAACAATAGCAGACGGAAGAGAAGGCAAATTTCTTGAAATTAAAATATCTTTTGTGAAAATTTTATCCATTGTAAGCGCACTGGAACGAACGTTGCAACTAGAATACGGAATATGCGAACACTCTAAAATCCCTTGCAAAGCTCCATCCTCTCCAAAACGTCCGTGCAGGCATAGCAAAGCAAAATCCACAACTTGAAATTTGGAATACTTTCCATTTTTTCGATATGCTATATACGGTTTTCCAGAAATAAAAGTTGAATACTTAATTTTTTTGGCCCGTTTTTCAAAGTCCATATAAATAGATGGCTCTTCAATATTTTCGCATGTGCACATAACTCCATTTCTCTCAATGTAGATAGGTATCACATTATAAACCGCTTTGTCTATATTTTTTAAAACTTGCAGAGCGGTAATAATGGAAATATCATGCTCTACACTTTTTCCACCAAATAACACTAAAACATTTTTTTTCATAAACCGACCTCTCAATTTTTATATGAATTTAAAAAATATTTGTTGATTAATTATAATTGTCTGGTAAATCGTTCTCAAAAAGGACAATATCACCTTTTTTCACAAGTTTCTTTAAAATTTCTTTTTGTTCCAAGCGAGTGCTCGCGTAAAAAATATTTTTGCGATTAAATCCTTTATTTAAAAGCCCTTCTGTAAGCGCCGAACTATTTGTTTTGTTCATAATAATTACGTAATCACACACTTTAGAAATTTCTTGCCCTATTTTAAAATTCATTTCGTATTGTTTATCGCCCAATTCGACCATTCCTGGTGTAACTAAAATTTTATCCCCCTCAAAAGACGCAATAGTATTTAGAGCTTCTTTAAAGCCGACAAAATTACTATTATAGGAATCATCAATGACGTTGGCAAAACCTTTGATAAGCTCCATTCTATGTGGCACACTTTTAAGTTCAGAAATTCCCTTTTTTATATCTAATAGATTCACTCCAAGTAGGTATGCTAAAGCGGATGCTAGAACAATATTGTCTACATTTACTTTTCCTAGTAAATTGGTGGAAACCGAGATAACTTTTTCATCTATATGTAAATCAAAATGCGTTTTAAAATCTTTAAAATGAATGTTGTTAGCATATGCAAAAGAATTTTCGTCAGAGATTAAATACTTTTTCTTTTCACATTTTTCATATAACTTTCTATTCGATGCACTTTTTGAACTTATAATCATTAGACTTTTGACATTTTCGCAAATCTCAAATTTTGTTCTTTCCACATTTTCCAGCGTTTTAAAAGTCTCTATATGACAATTTCCAACTGGTGTCAAAATGCCAAAATCTGCACCTACTAACTTACACAAAAAAGCGATGTCGCCTTCGTGTCTTGCTCCCATTTCCACAATAAAGAAATCGTCCTTTTCGGTTAGATTTTCCAAAATTGTTTTACAAATTCCCATTGGCGTATTATAACTTTTTGGCGTGGCACAAACTTTATATTTTTGCGACAAAATTTGAAATAATATATTTTTTGTGGATGTTTTTCCAAAACTTCCAGTTATGGCGATTTTCTTACAAGGCATGTTTTGAAGTTTAATCTTAGCTTTTTTAATATAAGAATTTGTGATTAATTTTTCTATAGGTAAACATAAAAAATGAGAAATGATTAAAAAACAAGGTAGCATCATAGCTCCAGCAAAAATCATTATAATGTATACATAAAAATAATTTAAAAAGTAAAAAATTAACGAAAAAACAATAAAAATTATTAAAAAATCACAAAAAATACATCTTTTTAGCCTTTTTGTGAAATTGATTTTATTTTTGTCGCCAAAAGCAAAGTTGAAATGAGATATTTTTTTTATGAAGTTTTTTACTTTATAACCCTCTAATTGATAAACTTTAAAAAGCGGTAAAGATAACAAAATAAAAACGATAGCATAAATTAATCCATAAAGAAAAGCCATTATACCTCCTCCAAAAACTCTTTTAAATAACGAATAAATAGATAACGATTATCTATAAAACAAAAATGTGAACCATTTGGAATAATCTTCAAATTGCTATTTTTTATCTTCTTTTTAAATTTCTTTGCCATATATAGAGGAGTGACATTATCCTTCTCTCCAAAGATAATAAGTGTCTTTGCTTCTATATTTTCTAAAAAATCATCTAAATTTGTTTTAACAATATTATTAAAAACTTTTCTCATATCCTTGTCTAACGCAAGATAGTCACAACTTCCATATTTAGATGTATCTAGATGAAGTTTTCTTCTTAATTTAAAGTTAGATACTTTTATATAATAAGAAAGTTTTCGCTTAGGCTTAAGCCCAGCACTATCCACCAGCACCAGTCGGTTTACTCGCGTTTTACAAAAACAGGAAAAAAGTATGGAAATGCGACCACCAAAAGAGTGTCCAATAAGATTAACTTTATGTATGTTCAGATGTTCACATAATGAAACTACCATAGTTGTATATGAAAATATTGTCCAGTCTTTAATCCTTTTTTCACTCTTCCCAAAAGGCGGAAAATCCACAAAAAGAGCAGAGTTTCTTAAATAATCTTGACAAAAATATAAAGATTTATAATCTGCACCCCAGCCATGCAGATAAACATTGACCACGTCAGTTTTTTTGTTAATAAATCTATAAAATATTTTGCTACCTTTATAGTTAAATATCATATTCTCATTTTATGCCCAAAATTAATACAATGTTTTAAAGTTGAGAGTTTTTAATAAGAATTTTTATAAAAGCATATTAAAAGATAAAATTCTTTTTGTATAAAAGATTAGGTAAATCGCCCGCCCCTATAAATATCAAAACTGTTTCACAATCTAAATTCTTCAAAACTTCAAAAAGCTCTATCAAATTGTCACAATATATATTCTTATTTTTTAAATAATAACTTAAGTTCTTTGCACTTATTCCATCCTCTTCCTTTTCTCTAGCCTCATACGTTCTAAATAAAACAAGATTCTCAACATTTTCAAAAACACCGATAAATTCACTTAAAAGATTTTTTGTTCTAGAATATGTATGAGGCTGAAAAATGAAGATAATATTTTTGTTTTTAAAAACCTTTTTTGCCGTATTAATTGTGTTTTTGATTTCAGTTGGATGATGTGCATAATCTAAAATAACATTTTTGAACTTCTTAGATCTCACACTTTCGAATCTTAGTTTAACTCCTTGAAAACTTTCAATCCCCTCGACAATTTTATTTTTTGGTATTTTCAAAAATTTACAGACACGATAAGCCATAATGATATTATCTATATTGACTTTTTCACATATGTTCACACAAAGACTACAAATTTTAACACCGTTTTCATATTTTTTCAATTTAATTTTATTTTCAAAAATTGCTTTTAAAATTGAATTTTTTAGCAAAAAATTTGATTTTTTTATATTTTTTTTACATTTTTTACTATTTTTATTTATTTTTTTATAATTTTGTTTAAAAAAAGAATTTTTATATAAATCAAAATAAAGTTTTCCCTCTTTATTATAGTGAATATTTTTTGCATAATATTCGTTATTTTTTTCAAACACATATTCACTCTTTTGCCTAAATTTCTCAAATGATTTTAGTTGATTTTCAAAAGTTTTAAAATAATCTAAGTGTTCAGGCTCTATATTTGTGATAACAGAAATTTTAGGACTAAGAAACAAAAAGTTATCACAATACTCACACGCTTCAGTTACAAAATATTTTTTCTTACCAACGACAAAATTAGTGTTCTCTTCTTTTAGAATTCCACCTAAATGGAGAGAAGGCTCTTCGTTTGCAACTTTCAATATGTTATAAATAAGAGCTGTCGTTGTCGTTTTTCCATGTGACCCTGCAATCGCAATGACATTTTGATACTCTTTTGAAATTTGTCCTAAAAGTTCTCCACGAGATAAAATTTTTTTACCTAAAATTCTAGCATACTTTAAATCCTCATTATCTTCTTTTATCGCAGAGGAAAAAGCAACAACATCACATTCTTTCACTTTTTCTAAATTTTTATCTTTAAAAATTTCAATTCCATTTTTTAAAAGAATTTGGTTTTCAGGATTACTGTCGCTTCCACACACTAAGTTCCTTTCTCGCTTCAAAAAAAGCGCAAGAGCACTCATAGATATTCCGCATATACCTATTAAATAATATTTCATAAACTCTTTTATGATTTTAAAAAAATATTTGCTAATGCCTTAAAATCGTTTGAAAAAAAATTTAAATATGCTATAATTATTTTGACCAATAAGGTTAATCTAAAAAAGGAAGGTGTAAGCAATTGAAAATCACAGACATTAGAGTAAGACTTGTAAACAACAATGACAAACTTAAAGCGGTTGCCTCAATCACAATCGACGACGAACTTGTTGTTCACGACATCAAAGTCATCAATGGTAAGGATGGATATTTCCTTTCAATGCCATCAAGAAAAACAACTGAAGGCGAATTCAAAGACATCGTTCATCCAATCAAAACTGAAGTTAGAGAAAACTTGAAAGAATTGATCCTTGCTGAATACGAAAAAGCACTTGCAAGTGAACAAAACTAAGTGTGAATATCAAAAAAAGTATGCAATTTTGCATACTTTTTATTTTTTCATTTAAGCCTACATTAATTTAGAACTATCGTTGGTTTCCACAACCTTCAAAATATTTTCTTCTTTTCCAGTCTTAGCATTGAAGTAGAAATAATATGTTATTCCTTCTTTTTCTGCCCTATACTCATAACACAAAACTTCTCTATTGTAATCAAGTGGAGCAAGCACTAGACGTTTTTCTTTTAAAGTAAAACCAGACGGAAGAGTAACATTCAAATCACTAGCACCGCTAAGGTCGCGAGATGTGTGATTTGTAAAATACGTGATAGCATCATAGCCAATGACATTTCCATATTCCATGTCCACTTTAACTTTCACAAGTTCTGGATAAATTATAACATTGTCAACCACTGGAGCTATGTTGAAATAGGCTTGATTATTTAATTCTTCTTGCCAAACTATTTCTGCATTTTCTATGCCATTTCTTTTGGCAAAATCTAGAGCAATTTTAGCGCCATTTTCCATATCAATATTTTTTACATCAGAAAGATTTTGTCCGCTTACCGTTAAAATGTGCCCACCTTGTTTTAAAACTTGGACATAAAGGTCTTGTGAATCGGTAGTCATAAGAGAATAGTTATAAGTCTTAAAGTTCCCATTTGTCTCACCTTCGTAATTTATCGAACTTACATCTTTAAAAACTTCTTCAATTTCTTTGACAGCATCTTCTTTAGATACCTCGCTACCGCTAACTCCTTTGATTTTTGAATTTACAACAGAATCTGAAAATGGTCCGTCATAAATCATAGATGGATAATCTACATCCATAGCTTTTATTTGGTTAAAATCAACTGTAAAGGTGTTGAGTTCTCCATTTGCTTCGTTGCTAGAAAGTAGAATGCTATAACCGTCGCGCATATTTTCTGACATTCTGTTTAGATTTTGTTTCATACTTATAAGTGTTTCATGAAGTTCTTTTAAAGTTTCTACATCTTCATCTGAAAGAGTTCCTCCATTTGCCACTTTTTCTTCCAATGTCTGAGTGTAACCAGAAAGTTGATTTACAAATCTTACACTGTCTAGCACATTTTCACCAGTAAGAGGAAGCATGGACATATTGTTTTGCATACTTTTTGCTGCATCTGCAATTTCGAGAAGTAGCTTCTTTTGATATATTGTATCGTCTGAATTGACAAGTTTACTTATCTCCATATCTGCATTGTTTACATTGTCAACTAAGTCATAATAATTTTGTTGATACACACTTTCAAGTTGAGTGCCATATGTATTTGCCTGTGATTGAGTAACTCCATAGGCAATTCCAAGTCCCGCTGTTGTTACTGCCAAGATACTAACTGCGACAGTGAGACCTATTACTGCACTTTTATATTTTTTTATTTTAGCTTTGTTTTTTCTTTCTAAACGTTCTCTGTTTCTTCTTTGCTGTCTACTTTCTTGTTGAATTTGTTCAACATAATTGCTATTTTTTGCATTTAAATTAGCATTTTTTTGCAAATTTTGTGCATTATTTTGTGTTTTTTCATTATTACTCATTTTTTACCTCCTATATTGCAAATACATGCTTCCCAATTGTCACAACTGTTTGTCTTGACCAAATCCATGAACTTGTTGCTGTTGCCGGATTATAATAATACAAACTACCATATGTAGGATCCCAGCCATTTAAGGCATCACGAGCAGCATTGTAAGCTGTTTGATCTGGCTCAAGATTAATTTGCCCATCAGTTACTGCTGTAAAAGCGTATGGTTGGTAGATGACACCTGCAATGGTATTTGGAAATTTTTCACTTTCTACGCGGTTTAAAATTACCGCTGCCACTGCAACTTGTCCAACATAACTTTCTCCACGTGCTTCTGCATAAACACATTTTGCAAGAAGATATAAGTCATTATTAGAGACGGAATCGTCGTCGCTTGCAAGATAGAAACCAATAGCGGCTGCTGTGTTAGGTCCAACTATTCCGTCCACAGCAAGTCCATTGTTTTGTTGGAATTTACGAACAGCACTTCTCGTTTTACTACCATATATACCGTCCACATTGCCAGTATAGTATCCCCAATTTTTTAGTCTTTGTTGCACAAGACGAATTTGACTTGTGGAAAGTGAAGCCGCTGACACACTTTCCGCATGATATGTATGGTATGTACCTATCATAATTGTTGTTATGCTCACCCCTGCTACTATAAAAACTAGAACAGAGATCAGGGCAAAAATTCTTTTTTTCATTTCCCCTCCTAATTTATGATATTATTTATAATTTCCCAAATTTTTGAAATATAAACATAATTTTCGGAATTTTTTGTTTCGAGAAAACAAAACGGTGGATAAACCACACACCACCAGTTGTCTCCTTCGCCAGTGCCTAGAGCTAAAATAAGAGCATCATAAAAACCTTCTTCCAAAACTAAATCATCATATTCTCTGGTTGGAAACTCTTCGAAAGAAATATAAGCTTTTGATTTATAAGAAAAACCGTTTGCCGACAAAACAGTATCTGCCACACTTTCAATATTTTTTAAATTTTCATTCATAATTCTTTCTGCCTCATCTTTTGTTTCGGCTTCACTTAAAAGAGGAATAAGATATTCCACAACTTCATCTTTAACAAGATATTTCACATTTTGATCCACAGCCGAATTTGAATTTGCTCTTATATGGATGCGAAAATATTCACTTTCAGCACTTGCGGTTGTCGTTCCACAAAATATTAGAATTAAAATTATCGCAATAACACTTACAGAAGACAAAATGTATTTCATAATAACCTCACAAATTGATTTTTGACCGAAAAATATAAAAAAAATGGAAAAAATTGTTGTTTTTTATTAATTTTTATGGAAATTTCAAAACAAAAAATAAAAGCTGAAAAATTCAGCCTTTATTTATATAATTTAATATATTTAATTATTTCTTAACTTTTTGAAAATATAAAACAATACTTGTATCTTCTTGAAGAGGAAAAGTTATTTCAGGATTTTGAATTTGCACCATTTCTTCACTTACTCTATATAATTTAGCTATGTCCCATGCCTCTGTTCCGCTTTTAGCATAAACTAGTTCAACACTGCAGTCACGTTCTATTGTCTCGCCTTTAGCTTCCACACTACTAATTACTGCAGAAACCTCCTCGCAGTCATATTCCACTCTTACTTTTAATTTGCCGTCAAAAAAAAGTTCTCTGCCTTTCTTGGCCACCACATCGACATCATATAGCACTGCACTAACTGAAATTTTTGGATTTTCACAAGGTGCTGTAGTTTTATCAGAAACCACAAACGGAACTTCTACAACAACTGAATTGTTGGAATTCTCTTCATCATTAAGATAAACTACATTGGCTTTTGCCACACCTTCCACAAAAATCTCGCCATTTTGGATATAGGCATTGGAAAGTGAAAGTTCAGTTCCTGCAACAAATAGAACTTTATCAATTCTTGGTTTATCCTCATCAAGTGTCAAATTCCCATCAATTTTTGTTTCAAAATAATCAGATGGCATACTCTTAGTCATTTCAAAAGATGATGTTGAGACTTCAAGTTCTTCCGTTTGACTGTAGATATCTTTAATAACATCAATTTGTTTTTCCTCAAATGCACATACTTTAATTTCAACTGGAACGTTTATTTTAATCGAAACACCTTTTTCTTGTTCTATGACATCACATTTCACTTGGCTATGTTTAACTAAGGCCTTTGCTTCAACAATAGAATTTTGACTTACGCCTTCAAGTTCAATTTCCTCTTTAAAGTTTTCGGTCACAAAACTTGTTTCAAATCTATCATTTTCAGTAAGATATAAAATTCTGTTTACCACTTCGCCGGAAACTGAAACAAAATTGATTCCACTTTCCGCATCTTTAATAGAGACTTGGCTTTCACAAAGTATAACCTTTCGAATAGGTTCTTTAATGGAAATTTCGCTATCCATCGTAAAAATTTCGCTGGCTTCGCCGATAAAAGTGTTAACAAATATTTCTTCTTTTTTTGTGCAGATGTCGTCATCTAAAGGCATAATTGTTTCTACATCACAGCAAGAAATAACAACTCCAGTTTGTTCAACTGTGCAGTTAATTTTTAAATTAGAGCTTGTCATACTATCTATAGAATAGTTAACCACTTCGCACTTTATTCCGACTTTGTCACCAACTGAAATTTGACTATCTTCAAACTTTGAAGAAAATGGACAAGATGAATTGAGAGTGCAAATTTCGCCATCAACTGTGGAATATAGCACACAAATATCAATACTGCCACTATAATTCACAGCACCATTTATCACTTCTGCATTTTCGGCTTGAGCAGAGTGACATACCGAAAAGATTTTGCCAATTTCGTTTTCAAGCGGAATATTGCATTCCACATTGAATTCGCTTTTAGGTAATCTTTTCTTTTTCACAACCTGAAACTTATTTTTTTCAAAAGACATAACCCCTCCAAAATCAAAAACTATTATAATATACTGATAAAATTTCGCCATTAGAACAAAAAAGTTTAAAAACCTTCAATTTAGGCAAAAATGGATATGAGAGCTATTAAATTTATAAAGTTTTATTATAAAGCCCTATTATAAAATCCTATTATAAAGCCCTATTATAAAGTCTTGTATTAAATTAAAAGAGGTGTTTATGAGAAAAATAATATATGGATTAGCCGAAGTAAAGGAAAAGATAAAAAACTTAAAGGGACAAAATGTAGAAATGAAAATAAATCGAGGGCGAAAAAAGATAGACACCGTCACCGCCACAATAACCGACGTCTATCCAAGCGTGTTTACCATTAAAACCCTTGACGAAAAACTTCAAACTTTTTCTTATTTTGATGTCCTTTGTGGAGATGTTTGTATTAGTGATAATCTTTAATACAATAAGGTTATTTTTCTTAAAACTAACAAAGAAAAAACAACTTCCGAAATTGAAGTTGTTTTTATAATATAATCATTAAAATATATTTTAAAAGCTATAATTTATTAAATATAAAATCGCTTTAATTTAAATTCTTTTTTTGCTCTTCAATATATTCCTTTATCTTCTTATAGTTTTCATATGGTTTTTCAATGTGTGAAAAGATGAAGGCGCTTGCCTGACCATTTATTGGGCTCGACATACTGCCAAAACGAAGTGAACCAGTATCTTTATGAACAATTTTATCAAAAAGTGAAACATACACATCGATAGCACCTATCATTTTGATGTCAAGAGATTTGTAATCAATTCCAATAATTCCCGTTCGCATAATAACGCGCTTGTTTGTGTAAGCATAGAAGGTCTTTTTATACCACATATATGTGAAAATAATTACCAAAACTTCCAGCAAAATCAAAATTCCAAATGGTAACAAAAGCCAAATTGCATCTAATGGTTCAAACCCTTCTCCTGGCACAAACATACCAATACAAGCAATAGCAACAAAGAAAAGTAGATATAAAAACGAAACAAGAATAGTTTTCACAAACAATTTGGTCTTATTAGGTTTAAAAATATCCACAATTTCTTCATCTTTATCTAATATTTTATCAAACATATCTCCTCCTATGTTATTATACGTTTATTATACCATAAAAAGCAATAAATTCAAAATAAAATAATGACTTTCACTGCCTCTAATATTAATAAATAAAAAAGTGGATGATATTCGTCCACTTTTTTAACTTAGAATAAATTTAAAAATTACTTTACAAACGTATGCTATCATTATTTGAAAGTGTTTTATAAAAATTGGCTATAACATATCTAATAGCAGGATCCATATCTTCTTCCGGCACAAATTTTTTATTGTCTGGTTTTTGATAAAATGGAGAGTCCGGTCCTTCGATATGAATGTCATGATCTGGTCTTTGATAGAAAGGCGAATCAGGTCTTTCAACATAGCTATCATTATCAGGTCTTTGATAGAATGAAGAATCTAGAGCATTATTACTTAAATTGCCACGAAGATAAATATTATTTATTATATTTTTGAAGAAATCTTTATCATTAAATAACTTAGTATCACTTTCGTCGCTAAAACTATTACCATAAAACACATCATCAAGAGTGGCAGTGTCAGATGATTCTAATTCAGTATCAATTTCGTCTACTCCAATTTCTGTAAGATCACCTTTGCCTTTATTTTCTTCTATCAAAATAGCATGTTTTGTCAAAGGGCCATCTTCGCTTGGATTTAAATTATCAACCATACCTTCATCAGTTGGCTCTTCAACTTTTGGTTCGCTTGAACCATCTTCAGAACTAGCAGAAGTTTCCTCTAATTTTTGTTTTAATTCTTCTCTTATAAATTTGTCAAAGCCAAAACCATAATCAAAATATTCATTATCCATGTCGTCAAGGAATTTTTGAATAGTTTTCTTATCGTTAAAACTCAAGGTGTCATCTGATTCTAAGTCGCTACTTAACTTGTCCAACATATCAAAAACATCTAAGACATCATTTTTCAGTGTAGGATAATAATTTGGAATGAATGCTAAACATTCTTCAAAACTATCGAACATATCATCTCCATGTTTTGCAATGAAACCTGAAGTTTTGCCGATAATTTTATCCATTTTTTCCATGAATTTTTTAACGTCAAACGATTTACTTAAAGCTTCAAAATTTTTTGATCTTTCTAATTGAGTTTTAACTATTTCCCAATAATTTTTTATATCTTTAGGAGTAACGATGTCTTCTTCGTCTAAATCTTCAAAGTCATCATTAAATTCGTCATCTTCTGAAGAATCAAACACTTTTTTATTAGGTCTTTTTTGTGTTGGCTCTTCATATTCTTGCATTTCATCATTTTCTTTTTCTTGACGTTTGCGTTCTCTTTCAGCTTCTCGTTCAGCCTCTCTCTCCGCTTCTCTTTCAGCTTTTTCTCTTTCTTTTTTTAATCTTCTTTCAGCATTACGCTCACTTCTCTCTGCTTTTCTTGCTTCTTGCTCAGCTTGTAAACTTTGTCGTCTTTCTTCCTTAGCTTGTTGTTTTTCTTCTTTTTTCTCTTTAGCTGCCTCACGGCGTTCTAATTTGAGTTCTTTTTTCTTTTCTCTATTTTCGCGAGAATGTTCTTTAAATGCGGTAAATTTTTGACTCATGTTTTCTCTTAATCCAACAAAATAATTTTTAAACTTGTTGGCAGCCAATTTAACTCCAGCCACAGCAGCTGTTGCGCCTGCAATAATTTTAACTTTGGCATTTGAGAAGAAATCTTTGATTTTCGGACTAATTTCTTTCCATTTTTCACCCATTTTATCTTTTAGATTTTTCATTGATGAGACGAAATTGCCCGCAAACTCCTTTATTTTTTCTCCAACAGTAGAGAAAAACTCTCTAGATTTTTCTGCAACCCCTGTTATAAACTTTTTCGTGTTCTCAACAGCTATTGAAAAACCGCTTTTGATTTTGTCTCCAAGTTTTGGTAAATTTTCTTTAAACCAGCCAATAGCAGACGTAAACCTTTCGCCAATAAAGGATGCAAAAGTTTTTATCTTATCGCTGATAAAAATTGCGGCAGTTTTAATACCTTCAACAGCTTTTCCACCTATTTCTACAACCTTATGCCCTAGCCAAGCAAAGCCTTCGCCTACCGACTGAAGTCCTTTTTTGAGCATCTCCCAACCATTTTGGAACCACTCGCCTATTTTTTCCCAAAATTCTTTTATTTTTTCAGTTATTTCATGTTCTTCCCAAAAATTTGTTATGGAATACTTCAAATTGCTGAAAAAATCTCCTATTTTCTCGCCTAGTTCCTTAAAAGTTTCGCCTGTTCTTACTAAAATGTTATCTTCGCTCATTTCCCCTCCAAAATTAATAAGTCTTAGTTTTATTATAAATCTTAAATATTTTCTTTGTCAAGCAATTATTGTATGAAATGGATAGCCTTTCCACATATCTTTTGCAATTTCATAAAAAAAGTGGATAAAATTAACCCACTTTTTAAATTTTTTAAATTTAACCCTTTCTTGGATATTTAATGTTTGCTTGAGCTGCAGCAAGACGAGCGATAGGCACTCTGTATGGAGAGCAAGAAACATAGTTAAGTCCAATTCTGTGGCAGAATTCAACAGATGATGGATCACCACCGTGTTCACCACAGATACCAAGTTTAATGTCAGGTCTTGTGCTTCTGCCAAGTTCAGCAGCAATACGAACAAGTTTACCAACACCGTTTTGGTCAAGTTTAGCAAATGGATCGCTTTCGAAAATCTTCTTTTCGTAGTAAACGTCAAGGAATTTACCAGCGTCATCACGAGAGAATCCATAAGTCATTTGAGTTAAGTCGTTTGTTCCGAATGAGAAGAATTCAGCATATTTAGCAATTTGGTCAGCAGTAATAGCCGCTCTTGGAATTTCGATCATAGTGCCGACTTTGTAATGCATGTCAACTTTCTTTTCAGCCAAAATTTTGTCTGCAGTATCAGTTACAATGTCTTTTACATACTTAAATTCTTTGCTGTCGCAAGTAAGAGGAATCATAATTTCAGGAACAACCTTGAAACCTTCTTCTTTTTCCACTTCAATAGCTGCAGAGATAACTGCTTCTGTTTGCATTCTTGCAATTTCAGGATATGTCACAGCAAGACGAAGTCCACGGTGACCCATCATAGGGTTGAATTCGTGTAAACTTTCAACAGTTGCTTTCAAACTTTCAAAAGTAAGACCCATTTCTTTTGCAAGAGCTTTAATTTCCTCATCTTCATGTGGTAAGAATTCGTGAAGAGGTGGATCCAAGAAACGAATAGTCACTGGACGACCTTGCATAGCCTTGAAGATGCCCTTAAAGTCTTTCTTCTGCATTGGAAGAATTTTCTTTAATGCTTTTTCTCTTTCTTCAGTGGTTGTAGAAACTATCATTTCTCTAACTGCAGGAATTCTGTCTGCTTCAAAGAACATATGTTCAGTTCTGCAAAGACCAACACCTTCAGCACCGAATGAGAAAGCAACAGAAGCATCACGAGGATTATCAGCATTTGTTCTGATGTTTAATTTACGATATTTATCAGCCCATTCCATAATTGTGGCAAATTCGCCAACAATTTTAGCAGATTCAGTGGCGATTTCGCCGTCATAAATCTTACCTGTTGAGCCGTCAAAAGAGATAACATCTCCTTCTTTGTATTTCTTTCCGCCGAGAGTGAAAGATTTTCCGTCATCAGCGAATTTGATTTGTGAACAACCTGCAACGCAGCAAGTTCCCATACCACGAGCAACAACGGCAGCGTGAGAAGTCATACCGCCTCTTGCTGTCAAGATACCTTGGCTGGCAGCCATACCTTCAATATCTTCTGGGGAAGTTTCAAGTCTAACCAAAACGACTTTTTCTTTCTTTCCTTGTTCTTTGGCTTTTTCAGCAGTAAAGCAAATTTTACCACTTGCAGCACCTGGAGAAGCAGGAAGAGCTTCGCCGATAACAGTAGCCTTTTTCACAACTTTTTCATCAAAAGTTGGGTGAAGAAGAGCATCAAGTTGTTTAGGGTCAAGCATGAGAAGTGCCTCTTTTTCCGTTCTCTTTCCTTCTTTTACAAGGTCAACGGCGATTTTGAGAGCAGCTTTAGCAGTTCTCTTTCCGTTTCTTGTTTGAAGCATATAGAGTTTACCTCTTTCGATAGTAAATTCCATATCTTGCATATCTTTATAGTGATTTTCAAGTTTTGTAGCAATAGCCACAAATTCTTTATAAACTTCAGGATTTTGTTCCTCAAGTTTAGCGATAGGTTGAGGAGTTCTAATACCTGCAACGACGTCCTCGCCTTGAGCGTTCATAAGATATTCGCCATAGAGAGCATTTTCACCGGTTGAAGGGTTTCTTGTGAAAGCAACACCTGTTCCGGAATCTTCGCCCATGTTACCGAATACCATTGACTGAACATTTACAGCAGTGCCCCAGTTGTATGGAATGTCGTGCATTCTACGATATACGTTTGCTCTGTCATTGTCCCAAGATCTAAACACAGCCTTAACGGCTTCAATAAGTTGAACTTTAGGTTCTTGTGGAAATTCTTGTTTTTGAGCATCTTTATATAATTTCTTAAAGAGTTTAACAATTTCCTTTAAGTCCTCAGCAGTTAAATCTTTATCGTATTTAACACCTTTCTTTTCTTTAATGTCATCCAAAATTCTTTCATATTTAGACTTGTCTTGTTGCATAACAACGTCGCTGAACATTTGGATGAAACGACGATATGAGTCATAAGCGAAACGTGGGTTGTTTGTAAGTCTTGCAAGACCTTCCACAACTTCGTCATTAAGACCGAGGTTTAAAATTGTGTCCATCATACCTGGCATAGAAACTCTAGCGCCAGAACGAACAGAAACGAGAAGTGGATTATTTACATCACCAAATTTCTTTCCTGCCATTTTTTCGATTTGAGCAAGTTTTTGATAAATTTGAGCCATAATGCCTTCATTTATCATTTTGCCGTCCTCATAATATTTTGTGCAGGCTTCAGTTGTGATAGTGAAACCTTGTGGCACAGGTAAACCGATTTTTGTCATTTCAGCAAGGTTAGCACCTTTACCACCGAAGAGTGCTTTGTTGTCACCTTTTGCTTCTTTAAAAAGATAAACGTATTTTTTCATAAAAACTCCTTATAAACTCCTTTTAGTGTCGAATTAATTATACAAAAAAATATAGTAAAAAGGCAAACGAATTTACTATATTTTTCAAAAAAATTTGAGGCCGTGCCTCATTCTATATATAATAATGTCCTTTTATAAAGTAAGTTTTTCTAATTTTATCGCAGTTAAACGATTAAATAATAAATTTTTTAATAATATCTAATTTTTTAGGACTAATTTAAAATAATAAAAAAACACAACGCAAAACATAAGTTTTGTTCTTCACACGGGCGAATGCGAGTTCTTCACAGTGTCCGTGCCACTTTTTTACGCAAAACATAAGTTTTGCTCTTCATGTTGCCCTTGGCAACTCAAATCACTCCTTCAATATATTCCAAAATCTGTTCCTTACCAAAAAGGGTTTCGCTTGAAAATGGCAAAATCAGTTCTCTTCGAACTTCTAATGTTTTGGCAATTTTCGACAAATTTTGCGGTATTTTGCTTTTGGCGAGTTTGTCCACCTTTGTGGCAATGAGCATATATGGAATTTGATAGTGATTTAAAAATTCTATCATCATCTTATCAAGTTCGCTTGGCTCGTGACGGCTGTCGACAAGCACAAAAACCGTCTTTAAAAGAGTGGAATTTAAAAGATATTTCTCCATGAGCCCCGCCCAGTTGGCAATGTGGTTTTGTCCTGTTTTTGCATAGCCATAACCTGGAAGGTCGACAAACTTGAAAGAGTTGTTGATTAAAAAATAGTTTATCATTTTGGTAAGTCCTGGAGTGGAAGAAGTTTTCGCCAAATTTTTTACACCTGTTAAGGCGTTGATAAGAGAGGATTTGCCGACATTACTTCTGCCGACAAAAGCAAACTCCAAAAGTTCGTCATTTAAAATATCTTTTTCGCTAACTACACTTGTTAAATATTTTGCACTTAGAATTTTCATATTTTGATTATATCACAAATTTATCTCAAAAACAAACTATCTTCGATAGATTATGAATTTATATAGAATATATTAACGATTAGAAAGTATCCACTAAAAAGTATCAACGATACTTAAAAAATTTTAATAATTTTTTGCCAAACATTTGGAAATTTGAAAAAATAAGTATATAATAAGCGTTATGAGAAATTTTATTCAAGTTGTTAAATTCACACTTTTTTCCATATCTGCCGGCATAATTCAAATTGGCACTTTTTCACTGTTTGAT
The DNA here is from genome assembly GCA_944349415.1 of uncultured Clostridia bacterium. Taxonomy (GTDB): domain Bacteria; phylum Bacillota; class Clostridia; order Christensenellales; family UBA1242; genus Caccovivens. The sequence continues at coordinate 16,758 of CALVMX010000003.1, read as the reverse complement.
TATGTCTTTCATTGGACTTACTGGGTGGCGTATCTCACTTCACTTGTTTTGTCGGTTGTCTGGAATTTTACTTTAAACCGTCACTATACCTTTAAAAGTGCAAAAAACATTCCTTGGGCTATGTTCCTTGTTTTCCTATATTATGTTGCGTTCACACCGCTTTCAACTTGGTGGGGACACGCAATGGAAGTTGCAGGTGTGGAAGATATACTCGTCACCGCCTTTTCCATGATAGTTAATTTTGTGACAGAATTCCTTTACCAAAAGTTTGTGGTCTACTACCATTCTGAAAATACATTAGTTAAAACTGAAGATGAAAAGGCCTTTGCGCTTATCATGAAAGTTTTGAAAAGTGACAGTTTAGACAAAAAGTTTGCGTAAATACCGCGAACTTTCTTTTTTTCTATCTCATAAAAATTAAGATAGGAGAAAAATATGGCAAACTTTTTCGGAACTGACGGAATAAGAGGAATATTCGGTCAAAATTTAACAATTAATTTGGCTCAAACTGTCGGCAATGCGTTGACACAAAAAATCAAAAATCCAAAAGTTTTAATCGGCTCAGACACTCGCCTTTCCAGTGACATTTTGAAATGCTCGCTGGCAAATGGCGTTATGCTTGGTGGCGGAAATGTGGTTGACGTCGGAATTATGCCCACCGCCTCAATTTCCTATCTCACAAAAGGCAATTTTGACTACGGCGTTATGATTTCAGCATCTCATAATCCCCCAGAATACAACGGCATCAAAATCTTTTTAAAAAGCGGTCGAAAAATGAATGACGAAGAGGAAAGTGAACTTGAAAACTACTTTTCTTCCACTTTTGAAAGTGAGCATTATGGCACCTATAAGCAAAAAAATCTGTCGAAAAAATATAAAGATTTTCTTTTGTCGAATTCGGAATTTAACTTGAGTAAATACACAATTTGCATTGATGCCAGCAATGGTGCTTCTTACAAAATTGCGCCTTTCGTTTTTCGTAAACTTGGCGCTCAAGTTTTTACCACTGCATGCAAAAACAAAGGCGAATTAATCAACGAAAAATGTGGTAGTTTAAACATTGAAAACTTGCAAAGCCTCATTAAAAGCAAAAATGCCGATTTTGGTTTTGCTTTTGACGGAGATGCTGACAGAGTTATTGCGGTAGACTCTAATGGCGAAGTTTTTGACGGCGATAAAATTCTCTACATACTTGCCAAAAAGCTTAAAAGCGAAAACCGGCTTTATGCTAACACTATTGTAGGCACAAGCCACACCAACAGTGGAATTATGACCGCTTTAAACAAAAACAAAATAAATCTCATAAGGACGGATATTGGCGATAAATATGTTATTGACGCTATGGAAAAAATGAATTTAACTCTTGGTGGCGAGCAGTCCGGTCATATCATTTTGCGTGATAAAATTAGCACTGGCGACGGACTACTTACTGCGATAACCCTCACAAATGCGATTTGCAAGGAAAACAAAACTTTATCCGAACTTTTCGATGCCAAACTTTTACCACAAGCAAATATCAATGTCGTTGTGAAAGATAAAATCAAAGTTGTAAACAACGAGGAACTAAAGAAACTCATAACGGACATAACTTTCTCAATTTCTCCCGCTGGAAGAGTGCTTGTTCGAGCAAGTGGCACAGAAAACAAAATTAGAATAATGGTAGAGCATCCAAGCCAAAGCAAAGCCAATAAACTCGCCCGCGAAATAAAATCACTTGTATTAAAAATATAACAGGCCTCGCCTGTTTTTATTGATCAGGCAACTTTTCTTAACTGCCCGTTCGATTCCCTTTATTACCATATTTTAAAAATAAAAAAAACAGGCATTGCCTGTTGGTGATCCTAAGGGGAATCGAACCCCTGATTCAGCCGTGAGAGGGCTGCGTCTTAACCGCTTGACCATAGGACCAATATGATTATAGCATAAAAAGTCCTAACAAATCAAGTATTTAACAAAAATAATTATTAAAGAAAAAACTCTTTATAACCGTATCTTTCTTGTATTAAATAAAAAACAGGCAATGCCTGTTAAATTATTAAAACGCACATAAGAATGGTGCCGATAACTGAGAGCCCAAGACCTACAAGAGAAACAATAAGTGCTGCAGTTCCAATTTTTTGCTTATTGAGTTTTCGTTGATATACTGCAAACGAAATTCCATCCAGCACCAAAAACAAGCATACGAGAGCTAAAACATAAAACACTATTGCAAGGAAAAAGTTTGTTATTGGAAAACTGTAACCCTCTGTTTGCATTGCATTGCTGACATTTGCTGCAAATATTGAACCAACTGCGACAAAAGTAAGTTATAGCACTGTTCCTACAATTGACAAAATAAGAGACTGCGTTCCTAGTCGAGTGCTTTTGTCTTTAAGTTCTTCATTGCCGACAAGTGACAAATATTGTCCTCTTGGTCCAAACACCATTTTAAAAAATGAATTTTTCATGAATAAAACTCCTTTTCTTTATCTTAATTTTAAGATAACATAATAATAAAAACATTGTTAAACAATATTTTAATTTTTTTTAATAATATGTAAATTGGTTATAATTTATTAAAGAAAGAAATAAATTTAGTTAAAAAATTTAAAATATTTTATAATATTACTTGCTTTTGTTTTTTGCATTGTGATAAAATATTGTGTATTGGAGGGATTAGGCATTGAGAACAAAAAATAAACTTGACTGCATCTACAAAAATTTTAAATTGATGGTTTATAAAAATGTTTTTAAAGGGTTGAAAGACAGAACCGATGACAGTCTTTCATCAGCTGACTATTTTTGCCTTGAATGTATTTATCTTTTAGATAATCCAACGGTTTCTGAATTTGCCACTTTCCTTGATATTTCCTCTCCTAATGCCACATACAAAGTTAAACAACTTATTAAAAAAGGATATATTAAAAAAGAAAAAAGTAAAAAGGACGGAAGAGAATATCGCTTAGTGCCAACAGATAAATTCTATAAATTTTATGGCAGTAAAGCAAATTACGGCGAGATGATTTTAAACAATATTGAAAAATCACTCGAAAAAGATGAAGTGAAAAAGATGGATAAAGTTTTGGACGTTCTTATTGATAAAGTTTTTAAACCATCAAAGAAAAAAAAGAGCGCTCGCAGCACTGTCTAATGTGAAATATTTGCACTTTAAAATTAAACAAAAAAATAAAAGCACCAGAAAATTTGATGCTTTTATTTATTTTTTAATTCTATTTCAAACAATTTCTTCTGCAAGATTTGATGTGTCAAAGGAAACTTCGGTATTGTCACCATTAAAATCAAATGTAACTTCGCCATCTTCTTCAGCACCACGTACGACTGTGAAATTATTGTATCTAAACTCTTTAAATCTATCAACATAGTATTCATAAGCAACATCAACTGTGAATTTATGGTCAGGGTTATAATCAAATGTAAAAGTTATTTCCTCATCTTTCAAATCTTCCCAAGTAAAATCTTCAAATTGTGTTGCTGAATATATACTACCATAAACATACTCTTCACTCTCATCACTGAAGAAAATGCGGAAATTTTTATCCTTATATTCAGTATGCTCAATATCACTCAAATCGACTGTAACCGAAACTTCCCAAAGGTCATTTGGCGTTGCTTCGCCATAAGGCACGACATTAACTGTTTTAGAAATTATTCTATCATGCTCTTTCTCTACAACAACTAAAGTTGTTTCCCCTGCTGAGACTTGAGTTAAATCAATACTAAAATAACACTCATATATTACTGAATCGTCTGTAGAATTGACACCTGAAATTGCACTAAGTGGAATGACAGATTCATTAGTTGAAATTATCTCAACTTCTGATAAATACCCTTCTGCATTAATTTTATGATAAATTCCTTGCTCTCCAAAATCAACTCTAAAATTTTGATTTGCAATAAAACTCGAATCTCCATCTTTTGCTGTTGTTATTGTTGATGGAGCAACTGCCCATGTCATCCCATATTGTGCTTCCAATATTTCTGGAGCGTCAGTATAGGTTACTGTGACTAAAACGTCCTCTTGTGGCATTGTAAAAGTATATTCTCCATCCTCACCTTTTACACACTCAATTTCATTTGCATAAACTTTATCAATTTGAATAAATGGTTCATTTTCAAGTTTAAACGTTGCTATTTCTCCTGCTGTTTGTTTTGTTGTCCTACTTGTAAACGAATAGTAATCACCTTCCTCATACGTTATTGAGTAAACTTTATTATCATTTTGCGGTTTTCCCTCACCACAAGCGGTTAATGTAAAACCCACAAACAGCATACAAATAACACCAAAAATACCAACTAGAATCTTTTTAGTTTTACTCATATTCCCCTCTCCATTTGTAATATATCATAACTTCATAAAGAATACAAACTATTTTACTAAATTCCTTTTATAAAAATTAAACTAAGTTTTAAAAAATCAAGAAAAGATTTTCACATTCTCCCATGGGAAATTTTTATTTCCAAAATGCCCGTAACAGGCGGTTTGTTTGTAAATTGGTTTAAGTAAATCTAGTTCTTTTATAATATTTGAAACGCTAAAATTGAAATTCTTAAAAACGAGATTCGTTATCTCCGCCATAGGCACTTTGTTTGTGTCAAAACAGTCAATGTTTACGGCAATAGGCTCTGCAATGCCAATAGCAAAACTAAGCGAAACTTCGCACCTGTCCGCCAGATTATTTGCCACAATATTTTTCGCAACATAACGAGCATAATACGCTCCCGACCTATCCACTTTTGTGGCATTTTTCGAACTAAAGCATCCTCCACCAACTCTTGCCACACCGCCATAAGTATCCACGATAATTTTTCGTCCAACACAACCACTGTCAGAAAAACTCCCCCAAATTGTAAATTTCCCACTTGGATTAATTAAAATTTTGATGTCTTTAGTTCTATATTTTGAATATTTTTCTAAAACTTTATCAACGACATCATTTTTTATCATCTTCTTTAACTTCTCATAATCTAAATTTTCAGAATGTGAAACACTCACTAAAATTGTGTGAAAACAAATAGGCTTTTCGTCCTCATATATAACCGAAACTTGACTTTTAGCATCAGCGAAGAAAAGACTGGGATTTTTTTGCCTAAAGTTTTCGTATTCATGCATTAAATCGTGAGCGACCATAATCGGAAGTGGCATAAACTCCGGTGTTTCATTTGTTGCATAGCCATAAACCATGCCTTGATCGTTTGCTTTTAGTTCTTTTTGCACTACAGCTTGATGTATGTCTGGGCTTTGCTCGCTTATTTCTTTTACAATTATAAAATCATTTTTATAGCCTATTTTCTTTAAAATATCTTTAGCAATTTGGTCATAATCAATATTTGCTTTTGTTGTTGCCTCGCCATAAATAAAAAGTTTGTCATTTTTTATGGCACATTCAACTGCCATTTGGCTGTCTTTGTCTTGAGATAAAGCCTCATCCAAAAAAGCATCCGCAATGTAGTCACAGGTTTTATCAGGATGCCCTATATTTACACTTTCGCATGTTTCTATCTTTTTCATATCTACTCCTATTATTTATTATTTCATATCTTAGTAAAATTGTCAAAATTATTTCATATATCTCTCCTTTTAAAAATTAATTTCCAAAAAGAGAGTAAAAGAAAAACCATCGTCGCCGATGGTTAAAAATTATATTCAAATTCCATCGGTCTGCCTTTAGCACCTTGAAAACTCAGGTTGCTGTGTGGTCAAAGGGGCAGTCCCTCACACACTCTTTATGGATAAGATTATTATACATTAAACTAAAAGATTTTGCAAACAATTTTATTATTTTTCTTAAAAATATGCACTTTATTATTATTTTAAATACAACCTATTTTTTATATTGAAAATTATTTTGTCATAATTTAATTTTATGATATCATTAAATTAAGGAGGAATTATGAACAGATACATGAAAATTGCCATCAAAGAAGCCCGAGAAGGAATCAAAAATGGTGAAGGAGGGCCGTTCGGCTCTGTCGTAGTTAAAAATGGAAAAATTGTCGGTCAAGGACATAACAAAGTTTTGAAAAATAATAATGCAACCTGCCACGGCGAAATTGAAGCTATAAAAGCTGCCAGTGAAAATTTAAATACTTTTGATTTAAGAGGGTGTGAACTTTATACTACTGGCGAGCCTTGTCCTATGTGCCTTTGTGCATGCTTTTGGGCGAACATTGACAAAATATACTATGGTTGCACTCTGCAAGATAACGAGAATATTGGCTTTCGCGATAACAAATTTAACAGTATTTTAAATGGTCGAGAAAATTTGAAAGATTATCTTATTTGTATTGATAGAGAAGAATGTTTAAAACTATATGATGAATATGCAAATATAAAAAATAAGAAAAACTACTGAAAAATTTCCTTATTTCAATTTTTAAGATTAAAACACATTATTGTCGTTCAAAAGTTTTAAATATTCATCAAAATGGTCTTCTCTTATTGGCATCGGCTTTTCATCTTGAAAATATATTAAAAGGCAAGGTGAAATATTATGATATGACTTTAAAAATTCATAACCTGTCGCCTTGCCTTCTTTTATTAATCTTTTGACCTTAGCATGATAATTAAAAAACATAAAGTTATTTTGAGTGACAGCGCCATCTTTTATACGAATTAACATTATTTAGCGTTTATTTTACTAACATATTTAATAATTGTTTTGCTAAAAAAACTTAAGCACTTGGCTCAAATTCTTTTAGAACACTGTCTAAAATTTTCTCATATATAACAAGGTATAAGGAGAAAAATATGAGAAATTTTTATTCGCTTGAAACGACAAGCGTAAACACACTTGCTCAACAAACACGACTTGACATAATCGGCGAGCTTGACGCCATTATTCAATATGAAAAGCACATTGCTTCCTCTTCTGACCCAATTTACAAAAACACATTGACCGACATAGTAAATGAAGAAAAGGTTCATGTTGGTCAACTTTTTGGACTCCTTTTTATGCTTGATCCTACAAGCAAAGAACAATTTGAAAAAGGACTAAACGAATTTACACAAGATATGCGAAATTAAAAAAGAATGTATCTACATTCTTTTATTTTTTATATTTTTCACTATTTAAAATTCCATTTGCTGTAAAAAAGTCATAAATCTGATTAAAATTTTTTTCTGTAAAATGAAAAGTTTGACAATCTATTCTTTTTGCTGGCTCAATATCATGAGAAAGGCTATCACCTATCATTAAAAGTTCATTAGGAGAGATGTGCTCTTTTTCGATAATTTTTCTTAAAATAGGAGTTTTTGATTTATCTTCTGCGTATATATCGGCAGACATAATTGCTTTAAAGTAACTTGTTTTAATTTTATATTTTTCAAAATAAAAGTCTAAATATGCTTTATGAGACATTGAAACACAGTAAAGTGAATATTTTTTTGATAATTCTTCTAAAAATTCATTTAAAATAGGTTCAACTTCTCCCGTATGTTTATAAATGCTTTTATTGACAGCTTTTTTATATTTTGATGTGTCATAACCATTTTGCTCTAAAACTAAAATAATTTTATCATTGTTAATGTTGCCATTATTTGAATTGCTTGTTTTGATTCTTATACTTTCATCAAGAATTCTCTTTGCTTCATCTTTATCAAGGAAGGTCTCTAAGGTTTCAATCTTATAGTTATAAAGGTTTTTCCAAACATTTCCAATATATAATGTGTCATCAAAATCAAAAACAATAACTTTTATCTTTTGTTCCATATCCCTATTCCTGTCCTTTTAAGAATTTAATCGCTTTTATTCTATCTTTTGCCTTATAAACAAAAGTGCCTGAAACTAAGATGTCCACACCTAAATCTCTTAATTTTTCAGCATTTTTTTCGTTTACACCGCCGTCAAACTCGATTTTGAAATTCAAGTTGTTGTCTTGCCTAAACTTGCTTATTTCTGCCACTTTATCATAAGTCTCAGGCAAAGTTTCTTGTCCACTTGAACCCGGATCCACGCCCATAACTAAAATTATGTCAACGTTATAACTAAAAGCACGAATTTCTTTAAACGGTGTTGATGGTTTGATACTTAAACCTGCCAAAATGGAGTTTTTCTTAATATAAGTTATAACTTCTGCCAGCATATCCTTATCTTCAAAAGCCTCATAATGAAGAGTTATGATATTTGCTCCAGCGTCAATGTATTTCGAAACGTCATTGGCCGGTTCGTCCACCATTAAATGACAGTCAAGCATAATACCACTTGCACTGTTTATTGATTTTACGACATTATAGTCATAAGTGCTTTTATTTACAAAATTTTCATTCATAATGTCGCAATGAAGAAAATCAGCATGTCCTTGCAACTCTTTGGCATATTCCACAATATTTTGATAATCATCAATAGGGTCGGTAGAAACCGCCACGTCAACAACTCTTTTCATATAATTCCTTTTATATGCAAACTTTAATAAATTTACATGGCAAAATTAAATATATTTGTATTCTATCAAATTGTTTTAAAAAATCAAAATCTTTTTACATTTTTTATATTTTCTTGCAAAATTTTATAGTTTTCATACCTTAATTTGCTTATTTTACCGTTTTTTACCGCCTCACAAACACCGCAATCTTTTGGCGATAAATGCAAGCAACTTTTATACTTACAATTATGCGAAGGAGCAATAAATTCCGGATAATATTTTCTTAATTCATATTCATCAACATTAAGTAGTTTTTCATCAAGTTTGGAAAAACCCGCTGTGTCCGCTAGATATTTACTTTTTTCAACTTCATATAACTCAACAAGACGAGTGGTTTGTTTTCCACGTTCCACTTTCTTACTAAAATCACCAATTTGCGTAATTTCACTTTTAAAAATCGCATTAATGATGGAAGATTTCCCAACAGCACTTTGTCCAGCAAGTGTGGTTATTCCTTTAACTTCTTTTTTTAGGCATAAAACTGTGTCATCAAGTGTGGAAATCACAACAATTTTTGTAGCTTTTTCGTAATTTTTTACTACTTCTTCCACAAAGTCCTCTCCCAAATCACTTTTATTGATACATAAAAGAGGTTCAATATCATTGAGAGTGCAAAAAATTAAAAGTTTATCAACAAGAAGAAAATCAGGCTTTGGAGTTTTGGCAATTACGATTATCATTTTGTCGAGATTAGCAAGTGGCGGTCGAACAAGTAGATTCTTTCGAGAAAGCACTTTTTCAATAACGTTTCCGCTTACTTCCACTCTATCGCCAACAAAGATACCTTGCTCTTTCAAATTACGTGCAGTGCATATTTCTTTTTTATCTTCTATTTCCACAGTAAACTTGTCGGCATTTTTCTTTAAAACAAGACCTTTCAAGTTGCACCTCCAAGTTTATTTCTAAGTTGTCCACAAGCACCTTCAATATCTTCGCCCATTGTGCGTCTGACAGTGGAATTTACTCCTTCTTTTTCTAAAAGAGAGGATAAAAAATATGCTCGTTTTCTTGAAACACCAATTAAATTTTGTTCTTTTATGGAGTTAAGAGGAATGAAGTTTACAAGACAACTTCGACCTTTCAAAAGTTTTCCTAGTTCCTTGATATTTTCTTCACTTGAGTTGACATTTTCAATGAGAGCGTATTCAAAAATAACTCGCCTGCCTGTTTTTTCAAAATAGTAGTCACAAGCGGACAAAATATCTTTAATTTTATAGGCATTGGCAACCGGCATAATCTTTTTTCGTATTTCATCATTTGGTGCGTGAAGAGAAATTGTGAGTGTAACTTTAAAGCCGTCATCTGCAAGCTTTTTTATCTTTTCTACAAGCCCACAGGTAGAAAGAGAGATATTTCTTTCGCTGATATTAAGTCCATTTTCGCTTGAAACTAACTTTAAAAATTTTGTGACATTTTCATAGTTATCAAGTGGCTCGCCGCAGCCCATTAAAACAACATTTGTCACCTTTCTTTCTTTTTCTGTTCCACCTAAAATTTTGTTGTATAAAAGAACTTGAAGAAGAATTTCTCCTGCCGATAAGTTCCTTTTCAAACCACCAATTGTGGATGCACAAAACTTGCACCCCATTCGACAGCCAACTTGAGTGGACACACAAACAGTGTTGCCATACTTATATGACAAAAGCACACTTTCCACCAAACTTCCGTCCAAAAGTTTAAGAGCCATTTTTTTTGTGCCGTCCTTGCTTTCCAAAAGTTTGACTATCTCCCAATTTGGATAGTCATCTTTTATTTTTTCTTTAATATCTTTAGATAAATTTGAGATTTCGTCAAGAGTTTTTGCCTTATAGAGAGCATCAAAAATCTGTTTACCACGAAACTTTGGTAAACCTAAATTTAGTGCATATTCTGTTATCTCTTCTAAAGACAAATCTAACAACATTCATTCACCTTTTTATCTTCTATTTTGTGTCCGTTTAAAAAGTCTTTAACATCCAAAACTTTACCACCAGAGACTTGACATTTCAAAATTTTGAAGCCTTTGTCTTTTGCTTTCACAACAAATTCCTTTTTTGAAGTGTAAATTTCGCCAACTTCTAAATTTTCAAAACCTTCCACCGCTTCCGCTTTATAAACTTTTATTCTCTCATCGCCGATATTAAAGAAAGCCACAGGAAATTCGACATAAGCACGCACTTTGTTAACTAGACTTTCAGCGGTTTCATTAAAATCTAAAAGTCCGTCCTCTTTTTTTATCAATTTAACAAAAGTGGCTTTGCTGTCATCTTGCTTTTGGAAAATGGCAATGCCACTCTCTATTTTCTCAATTGCATCAAGCAGTAAATTTCCGCCAATCTCGGCAAGTCTTGGCATAAGAGAGTTGTAATCCTCTTCTTTTTCAATTTTCACTTCTTTTTGGAGAATTATATCTCCGTCATCCATACCAACAGCGGTTTGCATTATTGTCACACCGGTCACTTTGTCACCGTTTAAAAGAGCGGACTGTATTGGAGTCGCTCCGCGATATTTCGGTAGAATTGACGGATGAACATTTATGCACATTTTAAGATCTAGCACTTCTTTTGGAAGAATTTTTCCATAAGAAGCGGTCACAAACAAATCACATTTAATTTTCTTGAAATCTTCAATATGGTCTTTCAATTTTTCAAATTGATAGACAGGAATATTCAAAACCTTTGCAATGTTCACAATATTTGGAGATTGCATTTTCTTTCCACGATTTGCTGGTTTGTCTGGTTGGCATACAATGCCGACAACTTCATGTTTTTCAAGTAGTTTTTTTAGCACGATTTCAGCAAAAAGAGGTGTTCCAAAAAATAGAATTTTCATCAGTTTAACCTCTCAAATCTATCACGGTAAATCTGTCCTTCTTCTGTGTAGTCCACAAACAAAACCCCATTTAAGTGGTCAATTTCATGACATATGCACCTTGCTATATAGTCTTTTGCTTCAAAATAGAACTCGTCGCCGTTTCTGTCTTGAGCCTTAATTTTGACATATTTTGGTCTTTCAACGTCACAATAGAAGTCAGGAATAGAAAGGCACCCTTCGCTGTCAGTCACTTTCCCGCGAGTCTTAACAATTTCAGGGTTGATAATTTCTAGATATTCCCCTTCTTCCACTTCAATGACAATAGCACGCCTTAAAACACCCACTTGCACAGCGGCAATTCCAACACCGCCTTTTTCTTGCATAGTTGCTTTCATATCTTCTAAAAGCGTAGATAAACTCTCGCCAAAATCAACCACAGGTTTTGACTTTTTTCTCAATGTTGCATTTCCAATTTTAACAATATTTCTAACTGACATTTTCTCTCCTTAACTTAAATTGTTTGGATTTATTTCATAAAACACTGAACTTTTGCACTTCTCGTCAACGCAATTATATATTTCTTTTTCAATTTCGTCTGCTTTTTCAAGCTTAAAACGCATAAGAATTTGATAACGATACTTTGTTTTAATTCGATTAAGTGGCGACTTCATAACGTCGAGATAAATGAAGTCGTCAGGATATTTTTCTTTAACTTTCTGCACTTTATTATAGCATACTTTTATCTCTTTTGCTACAATATTTTCATCTTCGTGTGAAAATAATATTCGAAGCACTTTTGTGTATGGTGGAAAGTTGGTCACTTTTCTTAAATTTGCTTCCTTTTTAAAGAAACCTTTAAAGTCATAATTTTGTGCAAAACGATAGACATAGTGCCTTGGCGAATAGGTTTGAAGAATGACTTTCCCTTGGTCTTTGCTTCGTCCTGCTCTTCCGCTCACTTGAGTGATTAGTTGAAAAGTTCTCTCAATAGAGCGATAGTCCGCTTGATACAAACTTTGGTCGGCATCAATAATTCCCACCAAAATCACATCCTCAAAATCATGACCCTTCGCTATCATTTGAGTCCCCACCAAAATAGCAGGTTTAACCTCGCGAAACTGTGACAAAATACTTCTATGTGCGCCTTTTGTGGAAGTGGTATCATTGTCCATACGAAATATAGCAACGTCAGGGAAAAATCTTTTTAACTCTTCCACCACTCGCTCAGTCCCGACAGCCCCCTGCTTTATGTTGTGACTTCCGCAACTTGGACAAATATCAAGGGCTTTATATCTTTTTCCACAATAGTGACACTTTAATCTGTTTTCATATCTATGATATACAAGCGAAACGTCACAGTCTTTACATTTTGCCACATATCCACATTCTCGGCAACGCTGGAAGGAGGAAAAACCTCGGCGGTTTATGAAAATCATGGCTTGCTTTTTCTTTTCCACAACATTTCCAAGTTCCGCTAAGAGTGGAATAGAGAAAATTTCACTGTTTCCGTGCCTTAATTCGTTGAGCATATCAATAATGACAATTTTTGGCATTTCCATGCCATTCACGCGAACCGGCATCTCCACAAGTGTATATTCGCCGTCGAGTGCTTTTGTGTAGCTTTCAATGGAAGGTGTGGCACTGCCCAGAACCAAAATGCAGTCATTATACTGACGTCTAAAAAGTGCAATATCGTGTGTGTCATAACGCGGATTACTTTCCGAAATGTAACTTTGCTCGTGTTCTTCGTCAATGATGACAATTCCAAGGTTTTCAAGTGGAGTAAAAATGGCAGAACGCGCACCAACCACCACTTTTGCTTCGCCGAAAAATATTCTCCTCCACTCATCAAAACGTTCGCCAGCAGAAAGTCCGCTGTGAATAAGAGCCACCGCTTCTCCAAAACGAGCCTTAAAATTTGCAAGAACTTGCGGTGTCAAAGAAATTTCTGGCACAAGCATAAGTGCAGTTTTGCCTTTCTTGAGTTCTCGCTCAATAAGATTCATATATACTTCAGTTTTTCCGCTTCCCGTAACGCCATGAAGAAGATAGGTTTTATTCTCCGAGATGGTATCCACCGCTCTTTGTTGTAAATCGGTCAAATGTTTCTTTTCGCCAGAGATATGGTCGTAGTCTATCTGCCTTTTCACTTCTTCAAAAGAAACCTTAATTACATTTTTCTTGACAAGTGCAGAGAGTGGAGCATAACCAAATTGAGAAGAAAGCTCGGAAAATTTTTCTCTTTTCTTTTCCTTTAAATATTCTACAATTTCTATCTGCTTTTTGGCATTCTTAGAAGGATATTCAAAATTTTCTTCAAGTTCACAATACCTGACAAGGAGTTCTTTTACTTTTCCTGTTCTCATCTCGCTTGGAAGAAAAAGCCTTAAAATAGAGGCAAGTTTGAGGTGGAGTTTTTCCGCCATATAGTTCATAAGTGCGAGCATTTCACTCTTTATTACAGGGAAGCCGTCCACTGTAGACAAAATATTTTTGATTTTACTTTCATCATAAGAAGAAGTGTCGCTTTCACCAACAACAAAGCCTTGCAAAACTCTTGTTCCGAAAGGCACATTTACCCTTTCGCCGAGTTTTACATCAAGTTCTTCTGGAACTTTATATTCAAATTCTTTGTCTATTGCTTTGGCATCTTGGTCAATGACAACTTTTGCAAACTTCATATCTTCCCCTTAGATAATAAAAAATCACTGCTTTTACCGCAGTGAAATTATAGCACAAACATAATGTTTTTGCAAATTATTCTTCGCCTTCAACACCAGTATATGTTACATCTCCGTTGTAAATTTCTTCAAGTGCAATAGAAATAGCTTTTTTATCAGCTGTTGCAAGTTCACTTCTTCTTGTTGTTTCAATTTCTTTTGCTCTTTTTGATGCTAAAATAGAAAGAATATATTTGTTTCCGTTTGTTTTCTTTGCAAGTTCATCAATAGGCGGTTTGTTCATCATAACTTTATTGCTCCTTAAAAATAATCTTAGACATTATATCATATTTCTAAACTTTTGTAAAGTATTTTTAAAAATTTTTCAGTTTAACTCATAGTAATCTTGTGGATCGTCAATTCCTTGAATAAATTCTCTTCTTCTTTTTGGATAATAGTTATCATCACTTCTTGGCATACTTCTTTCATATTTATGAAAGTAATCTAAAGCTGATTTAGTGTTTTCTTCAGGATTTGCAGGGGCACTAGGTTTCTCTTTTTCATAACATAATCTTCTTATATATAAGTTCCCGTTACTGAGAGCCCATTTAACTATTTCAAAATACTCTGTAGCCTCTTTTTTATTTCCAACTTCCATTGCCTTATTTCCTAATTGGGCAGCTTTTAAGATAAGATTTTCATTATTAGAATTTTCAAAACGAAATTGCGGGTATGTATTTAAAACTTTAATAATAAGATTTTTCATATTATATTTAAGGGCATAATCCATGATGTTTTTGCCCTCTCTAGACTTTTTATATACAAAATCTAAAACGTCATACATAAGGTTAAGCTTGGCAAAATAATTTACAAGTTTTATCTGTAAATCCTCTTTAAAATAAGCTTTGAGCAATTCTTCATCTCCATATTTATTGCTAAAACTATAGATATTTTCTGCCCAATTTACTTTTTCTTTTTGCATCATACCCTCTCCTTAGTTTTAGTATATCACAAATTTCGACATTTGTAAACCCCTTATTTTAAATTTATTTTTAGGCTAAATTTGATAAAAATCGTCATATTAATTTGGATAAAATACTTAAACGAAAAAAGAGGCAACGCCTCTCTCTAATTTACAAAACCTAATGAAATTAAAATCGCTTTATCAATTTCTTTCATCTTATATGTGTCTATTGCCGAAATTTTATCTTTAAGTCGACGTTTATCAAGTGTTCGTATTTGTTCAAGTAAAACTACTGAGTCTTTAGGTAAGTGATATTTTGACGATGGAAGTTCAATGTGAGTTGGAAGTTTCGCTTTTGAAAGTTGACTGGTAATTGCAGACACTATGACGGTTGGCGAATATTTGTTTCCGACATTGTTTTGAATGATTAAAACAGGACGAACGCCACCTTGCTCACTCCCAACCACGGGACTAAGGTCAGCAAAGTATATCTCTCCTCGTTTAAAATCTTTCTCCATATTCGCCTTTTAAATTTTGATAGTCTATTAGGTCGGCATATTCTAGGTCAGAAAGTTCTTCATAGACACTTTCTAAGTCTACACTCCGTCCTATTCTCAGTTTATGTTTGATTCTTCCGCAAGTTGATAAAATAGCAAAATTTTCAAGCGAGCCATATTCCTTTTCAATTTTTTTTACTTTCTCTAAAAGTTCTAGATATTCTTTTTCCATAATTTTTTCCTTTTTTCAAAATTTTAAAATTATTTTGCCAAAAGGTTTTATTTTTATGAAAAAGGCGTAAAAAAAATTTGTTGACCTATCCAACACTCTTTTGAAAACAGCAAAATCACTCGAAAAATTTTTCAAATTTTTCGTCCAAGTTTTTTCAAAACTTGGCGTTCGCTTTAGCGAACTGTGATTTTGCCCAGCATGCTAAAACATAAACTCCATAGCACAAATTTAAAAGTAAATTAAACCTCAAAAACTATGTAAGCAAATTTAAGTGGTTATAAAATTTTTAAGACCATTCTTCATCAATGTTCTCAAAAACTTTGTTCGCCACTCTTTGTGCTACACTATAATCATACCCTTTATAAACTAAATGAGCAAGGCACTTTTGTTTGTTTTTTAGGTTATTCTCGCGATTTTTGACGAATTTCTTAGCAAGTGCTAACGCTCGCTCTTCTTCCGCTTCGTCATCAATGTTCTCCACAAGGAGCGAAATAATTTCTCCGCTTATTCCTTTTTCTTTAAGTTTTTGCACAATTACTCGCTTCCCCTTAGAGCCCTGTAAACTCTCAAAATAGTTTTTTGCAAAAACTTTGTCGTCAATATAACCATAATTTTCAAGCTTTACAACGGCTTCATCAATAGCATTTTTGTCGAGCCCTTTCTTTTTAAGATAGTCCACAATTCCCTTTTTGGAAACATTATATTTTTCAAGATATGAAATTGCCAACAAAAAAGCAAGTTTGCCGTCATTTTCTTTTTTTATTTCTTCCAAATCTTCTTTTTCAATTTCTTGACCAGTTTTCAAGGCATATTTTGCCAAGATTTCATCTAAAAAAATACCAAAAAACTTATCATCCACATATAGATGATAACGCATTGCATTTTTAGTTTTCTTAATTTCAGTTATTATCATTTTTCTTCTTCCTTTAAAACTTCACTTGTCACTTTCGTGTAGGCACGGACAAGCCCACCAGCACCAAGCTTTATTCCACCAAAATATCTAACCACAAAAACACAAGTGTCTGTGGCACCTCGTTTTTGAATAACGGAAAGAATAGGCCGTCCTGCTGTCCCACCCGGTTCTCCGTCATCAACTGCTTTTTCAAGAAAGGGGGCTTTAAGAGAATAGGCATAACAAATATGAGTGGCTTTTTTATGCTCTTTTCTTAAAAATTCAAGAGCCTTTTCCAC
>CALVMX010000002.1 GCA_944349415.1 uncultured Clostridia bacterium | reverse complement strand
ATCGCAGCTTATCACGTCCTTCATCGGCGCCTATTGCCAAGGCATTCCCTATATGCTCTTTGTAGCTTAATCATATTGATTGGATTTCTTAGCATTTTCGCTTTTTTTTACTCGACTTTATTGAGTATGCAAATATTCGTATTACGTTTTAAAAAATTTAACTCGTATAAATATTTGACTATATCTTCTAAAATATGTAGTTGTCAAAGAACTTTCGCTGACAGTTACATCAGTAACCTTTCTCTGCGTCAGCATTCGTATTCTACCACACTAGGAAAAAGAATGTCAACACTTTTTTAAAAATTTTTTTATTTTTTTTAAATTTTTTTTAGAAATTTTTTTAAAAAATTCACCGCCGTTCCGCGTGTTCGCAAATTCGATAAAATTAGCCCAAAATTTTTGCCATTTTTTGTTACTTTAAACCAAAAAAATTTTTAAAATTTTCCTAAAACTTCCTAAATTTTATCAAAATATTCACACTTCATTCGTTAAAACATTAATAGTTTTCCAATGATATATATGTGGTCAAGGTATAAAATAATCTAAGTATAGTTACCTATAATAGAATATGTTAAACTTGATGGCGACTTAAAAAAGTGGTATTTCTAAAATAGGCTACCACTTCACATTTTATTATATTAATTAAATACAATATATATAATTTATATCTTTATTATACGACCGTGTTAAATCTATGCAAGTTCTAAATCATTATGAGACTCTTGTTGATTCAATTTATTCCTTATTTGATTCAAAGTGTTATCTATATTTTCTCCACATCTTTCTATAGCTTCTTCAGTTGGTCTTTCCATTTCTTTCAACCACCTCAAATCATTGAGCGCATAAATTGTGTTTATATGTTTTTTGACTTCTTTATATAAGTAATCATATGCAAGATCCAAAGAGGCTCTATCACTGTCAAGCCCTTCTTCCAAAGGTTTAAGCTGTCTAGTCATGTCCGCATCTTCGAACCCATTTTTTCTTGCATAAGCAAACTCTTTTAATTCTTTCCAAGAATGACAACTTTTAGCTTTTTTGATAAAATCTGAAAATTCGTTGTCCGCTTCCATAGTGTAAAAACCAAAAGTTTTGTTTTCCTCATTAAATTTTTTATTTAGCCAGTCAATTAGTATAGTTTCGTTAGACTTATTCAAATTTCTTCCGTTTGCTAATAGAGACACAAACTCACCAAAATTATAATTTTCAAAAAGTTGTCTCATTGTGCTCTCTTGATCATTATATTTTTGAGCATTTACTTGAGAGTCTAGGTATTCTGGTAAAAAGTTTTCATAAGCATAGTTGTAAAAAGAAGAAATATCTTCAAAAGCATATAAAAAGGATGTTTGAACTAAAGCTTTTTCAAAAACTTCATTTATTGGAATAAAAATTTTTTCATTCGTAACATCTAACGCGAAAAGTCCGTTCATTCCATATTCCTCATCTTTAAAGGCTACAATATTGATGACATGGTCAGTAGTTTCAGGAGAATCGTTTTGTTGTTCTGCCGACATTTTCTTTAGACTAACGGGAATACATCTCGCTTCAACTCCCACCATACTTAAAAGCTTTTGAAGCATCAACGATTTACCCATGCAAACTCCTTCCATATTTGCAACAGTGGAGATAAGACTTCTTGGGTTATAATTTTTATCAAACTTCGCTTCATCATTGTTATACATCACATCATATTGAACTAAGATAAAACATAAACAATACTTTTCAAAAGGAGTAAACGGTTTATTGTTCCCCTTACCTTCATTTATTAAATCAGCAATATTTTGAAGTCGTTTGTTGGCTAAAATGACCTCAGGAAGAGTATGCTCCACGACTTCCGGTCGATTTTCCCAATGCCATTCTCTTCTTGAACCAGAATTCATACCGCTATCATGAAAAAGTGCTGTCCCTGAATCTATTTTCTCCTCACGAAGATAAAGCTCAATATTGGTCAATTTTTTTAAACTTTCATAGTTTTGCACCAAGATTTTCAATTCTTCTTTACTGTAAATCAAATCATCATATTTAGAAGAATTTAAAAACAATTTCGTTTTTGGAAGATCATATTTTTCACAATAACTGCTGTAGTTTTCAATGAATCTAGCAAAATATGGGCTGAGAAAGTCCTCTTTAGAGATGTAACTTTCTTCTCCAGCATTAGCTAATTTTTTTATTAATCTATTGCTATATTCAATATAGCCTTTATCTTCTAATTCCACATTACTCTCCTTATTTTAATTACACAAAACAGGTATGTCATTTGTCTTAAAAATATTTTTCACATCATTAACAATTTCGTTGTAAGTATCAATTACGTTATTTTCACATATATCAATGTCATTCTCATTAGGCTCTTCGGCTTGTTTTACCCACCTTAAGTCATTTACAGCATTTGCCTGATCAAATATCGAATTTATCTGTTCCACAACTTCTTCATTCATATATTTGTAAAATTTTTTCGAAATATCTGAATTGTCAGAATCTGATTCCGTTAAGTTTTTTAAATCATACCAACTTTTGCAAGCTTCCATGTTGCTTGAAAAATTATCAACAACCTTTTTTAAGTCTTTCTTCTCATCTTCGCTCATTGTTTCATAATCAAACTTCTTTTTCGCCCACTCATAAAGCACGACAAAATTTTTTATCTCGTATTTCTTTTCAAGATTAATAATAAAAGTCATTGGGTCAAAACTCTTAAAAAGCTTTTCTGTGACGTCCTGTTCTGATTTGAGTTTTTCGTAATATTCTTTCTTGTCCTCCTCGACCTCAGGGTTATAAACCTTTTTCAAAAATTTATCAACAAATTCAGTCCCACCTATAAATGAAGATGACGTGAACGCATAATCAAGAATAGGTTGTAATTTTATAAAAGCATCAAAGTTTGTTACATCAACACCAAAAACGCCATTTATACCATATTTTTTATCATTTAAATATACCAAATTCATCATATGATCCAATTCTGATTTGTTTGATACAAATGCCTTCTTTAATCTATTAAACTGTTTCCTTAATTCAAAGGATGCCAATTTTAAAGGTTTAGTCCAATTTTTATTCGTATTTTCTTTCAAATAGGCATGTTTCCTTTCATATTCAGCCTGCAAATTGTCACTTGAAATACATATAGGTGCGGAATTTATTCCTGTTAATTGTAAAAGTTTTTGAAGCATCAAGGATTTTCCCATGCAACATCCATGCATTTGAGTTACTGTCGATATCAGGCTGTGTGGACTGTATTGTTTAGTATTTTCCTTCAAATAAACGACATTTTCACTGACAATTAAATAACATAAATAAAATTTTTCAAAAGGAGAAAGATTTTTGGAATTTATTTTTTCAGAAATGGTTTCAATGATTTTATTGGCATAGATAACTTCTGGTAAAGTATGTTCCACTTTATCAAAACTTGGAACTTTGACATCTTTTCTTATTCCCTTTGTTGTTGAATTTGAAGAATAAATATTCTTTTCAACACAAAAAATCTCCACTTTTTCTGCAATTTGAGGGAAAATTTGCTTTAAGGCCTCACGATTTTTTAAAATTGATTCAAGTTCTTGTCTATCATATAAAAGTTCATCATACTGTCTTGATGTCGTGTTTAAATAAATTGACAGCTCTCTTAATTCAATATCTCCACACCATTCTTTTACAAATCGCGGGAAAAACGGACTAATTACATCGTCCTTATTTAGTTCTCCAAAATAACCAAGCTTTACATGCTTAATTAAACTGTCTCTTTCTCCCAGTTTATTGAGCATGTATTCTTTATATTTTAAATATTCTTGTTCGTTAAAATTTTCCATACCCTTCCTTTATAATATTAGTTTACCATAAAAGCCTTTATATGTCAATATAAATAGTGTTTGACTTTTAACCAATATAATATTAAGAATAAACTTAATTCTATAATAGACCAACAATTTTTCTTGTTGCTCGGCTTTTTCTAAGTTAAATATTTAAAACTGCAAAATAATTTTTGTTAAAGGTTTCAAAATTAGAAAATATATGATATAATGAATATGTTTGGAGGAAATATGGAAAACTTTGACGTTGTCATCGTCGGCGGTGGTCCTGCTGGATTATTTGCTGCGTATGAACTGAAAGAAAAGAATAAAAATTTAAAGGTTTGCTTAATTGACCAAGGCAAAAAAGCAAAAAAGAGAGTTTGTCCGATGAAGCAAGGTCATGCTTGCACAAACTGTAATCCTTGTCAAATTTTATCGGGATTTGGTGGTGCTGGAACATTCAGTGACGGAAAACTCAACTTTATTCCAAAACTTGGGAAAAGCGACCTTTTCAAATATATGAGTGAAAGCGAAGCCTACAAAATTATTGACGACACCGAAGAAATCTTCAATAAATTTGGTATGGACGCTGAAGTCTATCCAAAAAGTAATGAAAAAAGTGAAGAAATTAAAAGAGAAGTGACCTTGAAAGGTGCCAGACTTCTTCTTATCAAACAAAAACACCTTGGCTCTGACACTTTACCTGACCATATTGAAAGATTTACAAACTACCTCGAAAATGAAGGGGTGGAAATTATTGAAAGTGGCAATGTTTTAGATATTGAGCAAGATAAAAACGATTTAAACATTGTGACTTTTAAGAAAGACGGAAAAACTTTAAATATGAAGGCAAAATATGTGGTTGTCGCACCTGGACGAAGTGGTGCCGAGTGGGTGCAAGATTTACTCGACAGACACAACATTCCATACAATTCACAAAGTATCGAAATTGGTGTTCGTGTGGAAGTTCGAAAGGAAATTTTGCAAAAAATTACTGACGTAATCTATGACCCAACTATTTTCATTAAAACCAAAACTTATGGCGATGAAATAAGAACTTTTTGCACTAACCCAGGCGGATTTGTCGCAAAGGAAAATTATTATGGATATATCTGCGTCAATGGTCACGCTCTTAAAAATATTAAGTCCAATAATTCTAACTTTGCCTTTATTTCAAAAGTAACCCTAACACAACCTGCAACCAATACCCGTCTATACGGCGAATCCATCGCCCGCATTGCGAACGTGCTTGGCGATAATAAACCTATTATTCAAACTCTTAAAGATTTGAAACAAGGCAGACGTAGTGAGTGGCATAGAATTAATAAAGGTTTCATAGAACCAACGCTCAAGGACTGCGTGGCTGGCGACCTTGCTCTTGTTATGCCATATAGAATTATTACTAACATTTTGGAAGGTTTGGAAGAGCTTGATAAAATAATTCCTGGTGTCAACAATGACGAAACTCTCTTGTATGGACCAGAAATCAAATTCTTCTCAAACGAAATTGAAACGGACAACAAGTTTAAAGCCGAAGGAAAACCACTTTACTTCATCGGTGACGGTGCAGGTAAAGCCGGCAATATTGTTGTCGCAGCAGCAACTGGTCTTATTGCTGCAAGAGATATAATTTCACGATTAAAATAGGTGTCGCTGACACCTTTTATTTTTGTAATAAAAACAATAAATTAATAAAAAGGCTAAAAATATCAAAAAAATTAAAAATTTTAATAAAAAAGGCGGAAAAATGAGTAATTTTTCAAAAAATCTTAAAGAATTGAGAATGGAAAAAGGATTATCACAACAAGAACTCGCCCAAATTTTTAATGTGACACAATCAACTGTTGCAAAATGGGAAAGTGGAGATAGAGAGCCTAATTTTTCTATTTTAATTGAACTGGCAAACTCTTTTGAAGTATCAACTGACATGCTGTTAGGCTTAAAAGATTTATAGTCGTAAATTTTATTATTCCACCTCTACTTACAACCTCTCATCCTGTTTCCATTAATTGTTTATCAATTTTTACTCTTGCAAGTTGCTCAGGAAGTAAAGTTATAATTTGCCATTTTTTACTCCTTATATCTTATAATACATTTGGTTTTTGCTTGTTGGCTTATCTGGAATGGTCATTCCTATTAAACCCGCCTCCAAAGCTGGATTAAGATAATTTTTTCTAAATGCAATTCTAGATTTTAACCCCAATCTATCCATAATCATTTGTGATGATTGTGGATAAGTTTCCATAACTTGCATAAGTTTATTTATTTGAATATTTATATGATTATAATGTTCTCTTGAATCATTTACAATATCTTTTATTGCCTTATTAATTACATCAAGCATAAAGAGAATGAAAGCGTTTGATTTGCCTTCGCTTGTTGATTTTGCTATTGCATGATAATATTCTTCTTGATTATCCTTAATAACGCTTTCTATTGGAATATACTTAAAAATTGGTTTCCAGCTAGATAAAAGTGCCGTTTGCCAAAGCCTACCCATTCTCCCATTTCCGTCACAGAAAGGATGAATGAACTCAAATTCGTAGTGAAACACACTAGATTTAATAAGCATTTGAATATCTGTATTTTTAATCCAGTCAAATAACTGGCTAACCAATTCGTTTACCATTTCGACTGGTGGTGCTGTATGAACAACATTTCCATTTTCATCAAACACGCCAACATTTCTAGAACGCAAATTACCAGCTTCTTCGACTAAATCCTTCATCATAATCCCGTGTATTTTTAACAAATCCTTTAATTCATAAGGATTAACTGAATCTAACTCTTTATAAGCTTCAAAAGCGTTTTTAACAGCAATGATATCTTCTCTTGGCCCTAATACTCTTTTCCCATCTATAATATCTGTCACTTGTTCAATAGACAAAGTATTATTTTCAATTGCTAATGAAGAATGAATGCTCTTAATTCTTGAAACTTTTCTAAGCCTTGGCAGTTTTTCTAGTTCATTTACATTTGAAAGTTTTCCAAGATTTTCCATAATCTCGGTTGATATTTCAAACATTTCGTTTGTTATTTCAAAGGGCGGAATATAATTGTCCATTCTATATCTCCTATTAAAAATCTAAGAATATTATAACATAATAATAAAATAAAAGCAACATCCTATATGTTATTCATATCATTTTTCTGCATGATAAAAATTATAAATTAATTATCTTGTATACTATTCGCTATACTATTTATTATATCTTACCAATTTGTAGTTAAACATAAGTTTGTCTTAATATGATACAAGTGGTTTCGCTTAATAATACAAATATTATGCATTTAAACTACTTATAATTTTTATCAATAAAGCATAAATATTTTTCAAATAAAAAGAAACAGGCAATGCCTGGCCTGTTACTTATGATTTTTGTCAATAAAGCAAAAGTGTTTGTTTTTGACTTTGGCAAAATATGGTTTGCCAAGTTCTGGCTCTCCTTTAAAAAAGATTTTCCCCTGCTTTATCTCTCCGCTATCCACATCTCGATATTCAATATCATAAAAGTTATACCCTAAAATGTTTAAAAGTGGATTAATGTAGTAAAGCGAATTATTAATGTAGACGATTCCAATAAAAATTAAAACTAAAACATACACACAATAAGCACTGACAAGAGATAAATCAAGTGGAATGGCAAAAAAGACAAAAAGAGAAAAGTAACCTAAGAAATGCTTGTCCGTTATGTTTTGACTTTTAAGAATAATGATTTCGTTTGATTTTTCATTGTTATATTTTACGTTCCATAAAAGTCCTATCACACCGCCGACAATTAAAAGAAGAAGAGTGGCAAAATTTATCGTGTTTAAAACATTAAACGATAAATTGTCATTAATTATCTCCACCACAAGTTTAACAAAAACCAAAACATACATAGGCATAAAGGCACTTAAATATAGGAGTAAATTTTTAAACATACATAGACCTCATACATTTATATTTTGTGTATAAAATAAAAAAATAATTAAAAATAATAAAAAATACATTAAAAAAGCGTTATTTTTATAATTTTTTAATAAAAAAATTAATTTTTTTATGATTTCTTATATTTTTACATTTATTAAAATCTATTTATGTTTATCTTTATGTTAGAAAAATCGCTTGTAAAAAGTCTGAAACATTTCCGTAAATAATTTATTTTAATTAAAAATTATTTTTAAAGTGTATTATTTTATATAATATATTTATAATAAATTATATCTATTTATTTTGAAATATTTTTTCTTTGTGGTAAAATGTAAATAAATAGTGAGGTTGATATGAGAAAAACTTTAATGAAATCAATATTTTTAGCTTTCTTCTCTCTTTGCTTTTTATGCACAGGCATTGTCACACTTTTTATGAAAGAAGAAAACATTGCCCAAGCAGAAACAGTCATCGTAAATGATCTGCAGTCGATGGTAAACAACGAGCCATCAGAACTCCCAGATTATGTTTCTATTGAAGAGTATGCTCCTGGCTCTACCCAAGCGGATTCGACAAGTCTAATCAGCGACAACACTTTTCTTTATTACGTCAACGCATCTTCAGAGAGTAACACCTTAACTATTTCTTTTAAAACCAATGGCACAGAAGTCAACACTGGAAGCGAAGATATTTATCAATATGTTTATTATCCAAATGTGGAAGACACCTCGACTTTCTATTTTTATACCTTTGAATCAACCAACCTCTACATAAATGGTGTTCAACAAACAATATCCGCTGATAAAGAATTTAGTAATACCACATCCTATGCTTTTGCAAATGAAAGCGGTGCCTATCTTGAAACTTATCAGTTAAATTTTTCAGCAAATGACACTTCTGCCACTAATACTATTTCCTTGCTTGATGCTGACAACAATTTAATTCAAGGTCGCTATACTGTCGAAATAACTCTTGTGCTTTGGACTTGCACCGACGGACGAACAGATGCGTTAGAAGAGACCTTTCGAAGTGATACTATTAATTTAAGATATGAATTTTTAGTATTAAACCGCACCGACTATATCTCTAACACTAGACCAATTACCACCGCTTCCGAATTTGACAGTTCTTACCAAGTTACTTCGACACAAAGTGAAGTGTATGGAAATTACTACTACTTTAACTATTCATACGAAGATAACCAAATTGCAAATATTACTTATGATCCAACAAAATATGATGTTGATATAACAAAAACTTTAAATGGCGAAGTTACGACAGAATCCATTTCTTACATAGCTGAAAATGTGACAGAAGAGGAAGAGGTTGTGACAAATGACGGGATAACAATAACTGGAGACGAAGTTGTCACTTACGTGAAAAATTCTGAAAATAGTGTAACTCTTTATTTTAAAGATGTCGGCAATTATTCTTTAACTTTTAACGCAGTGGCAACATTCTCATACACGCAAGACGGCACCACCATTTACAATAAATATACTTTAGGCGAACTTACAAATCAACTAAAAAGAATTATGGTATACGGCTATGGCTACCAAGCGACTTATGTAGACTATGACCAAGATTCTGTATACACAGAATTTAAATCTTATGAGAATGATGTGGATGAATTTGACGGCAGATATTATGAAAGTGCTGATATTACTTCTGGATTCTTGGCTTCAAATGAATCATATGGTCAAAACACTTCCACTACTGATACAACTGGAAATACAACTTTTACCATTAATAACGTTTTAAATTATATCTCAAGAAATGTAACAGTTGATGAACTAGCATCCACAAATCAGTCACCTATTCGCTTTACTTCCAATGCAACTATTGCTTCTGGAAATATCACTTCATACGTATATTCAACCACACAGGTAAATAACAACTACACTCAAACATCACTTAGTCTAAACGGCCAAACTCTTTATCGTGCTAACTACACAGGCGGTTCTATTAGCGAAAAAGGAACTTATATTTTCATCCTTGCCTACACCTTTAACTATTTTTACACAACAAGCGGACAACTTTCACAAAATCTATACTTCTACCAAGTTTTCTATTTTGAAATAACTGGCGAACCTCCTGTAATAACATTGCAAGACGAAGATGGAACCTCGGTATATTCTGATACCTACACAAACCAAAATGTGACTATAATTAATGCTAATATCGATGAAATACATAATAAAGACGTGACCGTCCAAATTTATGCTTATGATTATAATAACGAAACGTATTTATCCTCATACGGCGGAGAACTAGGTATTAATATGTTGTCGGCTCCAGGCTATGACGGTGGAAACACTTTGACATTAGAAGAGAATGCACATTACACGATTAGACTTTACTATACAAATGAGATGTCGACTATAACAACAAATATAAATGACAATTCTACCACTACATTGCAAAAAGTGAAAAGACAATATTTCTTTACCATTGATAAGCAAAAAATTGACGGTATAACTGCACGAAATGTTTCACTTATTTCAGGAACAACAAATTATGACATTCTACAAAGTCTCGAAGGAGTTTCAACAAATCAAGATTTTATAGTTTCTTGGAATGAAAAAGATAGCGATGCTCCAACCTACGCATATTATAAATATTTTCCAATTAGTGAAAGTGAATATTACACAGGAACAGAAGAACAAATTTCTACATTGCTTTATCAATTCTTGCAATTAAGAAATTATGCTTTCTTACCTATAGACTATTCTCTTGATTTAAATACTGAAGATAGCACTTGGATTAGATATATGTCCAACACTCTTGATTTAACAACCACAACAGGAAGTCAAAATATTTTATCTCCAGTAGGACTATACTTGTTCGATTTTTACGATGCAGCTGGCAACCACACTTATCAGATTTTCATTAAAGACACTACAACACCGATTTTCGCTCTTCAAACAGATTCTACCTTTTCTCTTATTCCTACATCATACTTTATCTCAGAAACTTCCACTCTTTATTGGGGAGATTACAAGGCTATCCAAATCGACACTGGCGACTATGAACTTCGTTTTGATGAAGTAAGTGATATTAATAACATCGATTCGTCTCTTTATGAGGATTTTGACTTGTTTTATGGACAAGACGGAAACCCTAATGAAGATATATTCAGAGTTTTTTATGAATCTCTTTACAATACAAATCTATTTCAGTATATTGCCTCTCCTGACAATGCCCTAGGAATATATTTAACAATAGCTATTGACGATGTCACCTATCAGACACCTATTGGCAGTGATGACTATGAAAGAGTAGAAGGTCAAAATTATGTGGAACTTTCTACAGACACAGACCAAGGCTATACATATAGAGTCTTGATTCGCGATGAAAGTAATAATAGATATGTCACTGGAACTGATTTAAATGATGACTCAGAAAAAGAATCGTTTAATCAATATGCCTCTCATTACAGCGCAAGACAAACAATTATTGTAAGCTTTGACGACTCCGAATTTCATTTATATTATGATGTGAATGGCTCTGAAGAAATTTTATCTAGTAATAATACAGTTGGAGGCTCCGTCACAATAGGTGAAGACGACAACCAAACAACGTACAGCACTTTAACAACTTATCTAAATCCTATTAATTTACAAGAACAAATTTATCTATCTTTTATACCAACAAAAACAGATGAAACAACTTCTCAAACAGTTCAAGTAGACACTGTCACAATAGAATATTATGCTTATGAACAAAAAACATACTCTCATACAAATGAGGCTGGCGAAGTTACTGACACATCCTATTATTATTCAATCGCTGACAACATAACCTCCAGAACGACTGTATATGATTACAGCACTGATGGTTCCTCTCAAACCGAGTTTATCTATGAATTGATGCCTAACACCGATCTTATCACCTCCGCTGGAAAATATGTTATCACAAGAACTTATAGAACAGATGACGGTTTTACAATTAATGAAAAGGATAATTATTCTGTAACTTTTGTTTTATATGTGGATAGAAATGAAGTTATTTCTAGTCCTATCACTATTAGAGACGAAAACAACACTTCACATTCTGAAAGTTTGGTCGGAGGAGAAATATTTGTAGGAATGTATGACAGTGGAACTATGTCGGATATCGTTGTTACTTTCCCTAACAGTATTGTTGGCTCTTCACAAGTCGGAGACACCACTTTATATAATGGTAACACTTCAAATTCCGTTTGGACAACAAACAAATTACCTGTAAGAGTTTATATCCCAACATATAAATATACAATGTATGCCATTCAACGTGTTGATGCAGGTGGAAATTATTATTATGAAGTAGTAAATAGTGAACCTGACAACATATATTACAGCGTGGAAAATCCTGAAAATGATAATCATATCATCGACGAGTATAGAATATACGCAGAAATATATAAAGATTATCAAGGTGCTCAAGATACGGCAGAATATAGAACTACAACAACTTGGACGGAGAATAACTATACTAATAATGGAAACTTTTTAACCTTCTATGATGCAAGCACTGGAGAGCCTTTGGAATATTTGACAGAAGAAGGCAACTACACTATCATGGTATATCAAGGCTACAACAGTGTTGCTGAAGTTACTGGTGATACGTTTAGACAAGTGGCAACATTTACCTTTACTATCGAAAGTGTGGATCCTGACTTCACTGCAAGAACTCAAACTGGCACAACATTGAATACAGATAGCGTTTATTACAACGGTCAATTAATTGAAAGATATCATACAAACCAAGACACAATCCAAATACTTTGGGATAACCCTGATGATACAGATATTTTCAAAGCAGAAATCGACCAAAATAATATAACTGTTTCAGTCACTGCAAATGGACAAACAACTAGAATAGAAAATGTAAGCGCTGACACATTGTTTAGAAGCATTGAAGAAAGTGGAAGCAATTATATTGGAACTTTGACCTTCAGTGCTTTAGATAATAGTATTTATTATGGAAACTTCTACCAAAATGGAAACTATATTGATATAACAATGAGATATCAAAATCATAATGATGCTTATTATGAAACAGTAACCAAAAGAATCATTATCGACACTCAGGCACCTTACATGAATATTGAAAATCTTGTAAGCAATGTTATTGGTAGCACCTATAATTCAAACCTTATCTCCTATGAAGATTTAAGAACAAAATCAAACATTTTGCGAGAAAACGTAACCTCAAACACTGAAACAACTTACAATACTAGCACAACAAGTGGAACTTTTAGATACTTTTCATACAGTGTGGATGGAACAACGTTTTTAAATACACTTAAGTCAACAGCAACAACGGAATCTTCAACTATCTACTATCGTCTATTCAACAACAAATATACGACCGCGACGACATTGGAAACTACTCCTGACTCTTTCCTTGAAGGCGAATTTTCCAATATTAATTCCTTAACTGAATTTGAAAACGGTTCGTATTATGAAATAGTGGAAAGTGACCTTGCTGGAAATTTAACAATTTATACAATTTATGTTGTCGATTATTCAGCAAATGACACAGCTATAGTATCTTATCAAACAGAAAACAATGATGAACTAACCAGTGGAGAAATAACACAAAATGATTACTTTGAAGCACTTGGATTAACAAATCACACGGCACTATTAAATATTTACTCAAAACCGGGCTTGGAAATCACAGGCATAAACTACTTTGGAAATGTTTGGACAAACTTCACAGTTACAGAAACAAATGAAAATGGAATATCTTCTGTATCATACTATTTTACTTCTCCATGGCTTAGTAATAGAATTTATAGAATCGACGGAACAACATTTACTGAAGTAAGCATAAATTCAATTTTAGACGGTGACTTAAATTCTAGATATAAAAGCATTATATCCTTCTATGATCAAGTAATTGGAGGCACAACTAATATCTATGTAAACACAAGAAACACATCATTATCAGCCTCTCTTACAAGCGACCAAACTCGAGAATATATCTCCTTTACACAACCAACAGATAGTGATTTAGAAAGCAGAACTATCGCTTATCCATTCTTGACCAAAATAAAAATATATACTCCTGCTTCTGAAGCAGATGGAACAGAAGAAGTGGTATATTATAGTGATGAATTTGAGAATCAATTTGGATATGCTGATTTGTGGCAAAGCTCACAAGATGTTACCGTAAGTTATTCGTCGTCCAGACTTACCTTTGAATTAAATTCAAATCTTAACCTTGCAGATAATACTAGAATTGTCTATGAATACACAGATAATTATGGAACAACTTACACGGAAATTCATCTATATCATGAAACAACCGGCTATCAAGAAATCTCCTCGACAAATACTCTATATTCTTTCTATGCTGAAGATAATAACTTATATTACATAACAGCCGATGACTTTAGATACACCTTCAATGAAGCAAAATACTCAGTTGTTCAATATCAATATGAAGATGGTGCATGGGTTAATATGGCAAATACAACATCATATGTTAACGTAGAGTCAACCTTATCTAACAGCACAATAAGGACTTTGAGATTTTATTCAAGAGAAGAAACACCAAACTATTCATATAGATTTATGCTTGAAATTTATGATACAGCAAGAGAAAACGATACTGATCCACCAGTTAAAACAGTGTATTTCATATTAAACAACGAAATACCTCTGCCAGAAACTCAAAGCATGGAAAACCTAGATAATGAATTCTATTTTGCTTCAAATGGAAGAATCATTACAGAAGATATATTAGGTTTAAATGGAGAGGATCAAGTAGATTACTATTCTAGAGTATCTCTAAACTATAGAACAAACACATCTTTCCTACCTATTAAATTTGAGATTTCAACAGACGGAGTAATTTGGGAAGAAATAGCAAGCGGAACAGAAATAAGTTGTCCAGAAGATGTCGAGCAACAAGAATATTACTTAAGAGTTTGGTATGATATGGACGAAATAGAAAACCTAGGTTATATCGATCAAACAGGTAATTATGATTATATATTTGAAGTTATACCATCCTCGTATGTCTACACCTTCAGGCTTTCAACTACACTAACAACAGCATATTATGTCACCTTGCATCGTGATGACGCGACCGAAATTATACAAAAGTCAGGTCAGACATACACAACACCTGGGGATACCAATACAACAGTTTATGCAAATCATTATATTGTGAATATCAATTATACTGAAAGAGAAAGTTTACTTGAAATTGTCACAAATGCAGAACAATTAATAGAAGTAACTTCAAGTGATGAATATTATATTGATGCTGACAATGTCCGAACGTATATATACACAATTTCAAATCTTGATAACATCGGAAACGCTAATAATATTCCACGATTCTACACTCAAATAGCAATAACTTTCATTGAACCTACAAATCAATTTACAAGTGAGTTTTACACATATAATCATGCAGGAATCATTGATAACAACACAAACTTAATATCATCTTCAAGTTTAGACTTTATTGTTTCCGACACATCTTCTATAACACAACTTGAACTTCAATGGTCAAAATATTATGCTATACGACAAAATGTGATTAACATTGTTATAACTAAAAACGGTTATGAACTCACTCCAACTATTTACAGTAAAACAGAAAATGGAAGAGAATATTATTACACCTACATTACTCGCTCGGGAAGATATCGAATTTCGTTTGTGGATACCGCAGGAAATGTTCAGGTATTTAACCTCGGAAATGCTACTCAGACCGAATCCTTTACCTTGACCTTCTTAAAAGATATTCCTTTCACAGTAACCTACACAAATCCGCTAACTGACACAGAAGAGACAACCGAGCCAATAAGTGAAGCTATTTACAACGGAAGCATAACACTAAGACTTGATACAAACACATCCTCGTATTACACTGCAGCTGGTGTCAGCCTTAGCGTCACAAGAAATGGAAGCGAATATACAGGCTATACTTATTCAAATGGAGCTTATAACTTTACTGAAACAGGATATTATGGCGTAACTTTCTCAGCAGTGTCCAGTCAAGATAATGAAACAAATATTAGAAGTCAAACATACTACTTTACTATACTAAATCCAAATGAATATCGGTATTCTTTCATAATAAACAAATATTCCAACTACTATATTGAATCAATAGAGAAAGATGGTGTGGATGTAACAGATATTTACTTAAGATCGCTAAATCTAGACACGATAATCGCTAACCAAACCACATATTTAGCAGAACTGACATTATCCTATCTTGACGAAAAAACGGGTGCAGGAACGTATATAATCACTGTTAACAGCAATGAAAGATTATATAACAGCGAGAGCACTCATACAAGTTGGACTTTCCAAGTTACAATTCAAGTAGGGCGCGAAAATCTGATTGATACTTCAATTAATGCTGGCGAAGCAACCACAGATCCTATAACCGTTCAATTCAATGCTGGAAATATTTATGAAGAATTTGGCGAAAGCGTTCTGCAAATAATCTACTATCAAGATAACGCACAACACACTGAATATAGTTTTAATATAAATGCAGACTCGACTGAGCTTCAAACATACACTATAGAACGAACTAATGAATACTTCATTCAGCTTGTTTCTCCAAGTGGAAACCTACTATATAGTGCGAAAGTGACCAAAAATGAACCATTTAATGCAGCAACAATAATTGCTATTGTGGTTTCTGTAGTGGTTCTTCTAATAGTTATCATCTTGATAATAGTTCTTAGAAAACGCATCTCTGTTAAATAAAATCTTTTATAAAAGGTTTGTGAATTTTAAACAAAAAAAAGAATAATGTCACAAGGCATTATTCTTTTTTTTATATTTTTAAATATAATATATTTTAATCTATTTTCAAATTTACTAATAAATATATCTTGTTTAAATAAAAACTTAGAACATTTATAAACCCTAATTAATAAATAACAATTAAATAAAAATTAATAATAACAATTAAATAGCAATAAAAAATAGCGACTAACATCGCTATTTTTTATATTTTAAATTATTTCTTAAGTTCTTTATCAAGTTTAACTTTAGAAACAACAAAGTAAATGATTACGCCTGCAAGAAGAAGAACTGAAATCACAATTAAAACTGTTCCAATAATTCTGTAAGTTATTGTTGCATCATATGTTTCTTCAGTAACTTCAAAACTAAATTCTCTTGAAGTTGCATTGCCAGCTTCATCGGTAACTGTTATAGTAAATGTGTAATTACCAACTTCTTCAATTAGATATGCAAGTTGATTTTCATTTTCCACTTCAGCTTCAATTGGCTCATCACTTGTATCATCATTAACAAATTCATACGTTACAGTGAGGTCTTCTTTTAAAGTTTTATCATCGCTCCAAGTCAGTTGTGTTAAGTCAACAATGAATAAACCATCTGTTGCATCAAAATCAGAAAGTGAATAAGTTGTTCCGATAAAGTCAGACTCATCTTCTGCTGTTATTCTAATAACAGGATTTGTATTATCTCCAGCACGGATAACATATTCTGCAGTTGAAGAATTTCCATTGTTGTCATAAACTGTATATGAAATTGTTACAGTTCCATTAGTAGTAATTTCGAGTGTTTTACCTTCAATTTTTTCAGCATCTGTTAAGTTGTCAACACTTGTTCTTGTAGAACCGTCAACTTTATAAGTTCTTGTCACTGATACAGATGATCTCTCATAATTAATTCCGCTTGCATCTTCTGCTTGGATTCCTTGAACTTCAAGTTTGTAACCTGTTGTTCCGTCAGTGTTCTCTTGTTTTAAAGCATTTGAAGAGATAACTTCTACATAGTCATAAGGTTTGATAACTGGTCCAGTTGTATCATTTACAGTAACTGTAAAGTTGTCGCTTTCCCAAACATACATTCTTAAGTTTTCTTGCCAATATTCGAATCTATCAAGAGCAACTGTTAAAGTTGTAGCTTCTAAACCGCTAACTTTTTCTGTTACGACACTAGTTCCATCATCACTCAAGTAAACAAGGAATTCAGTGTAAGTTTGATCATCTTCTGGTTCAACAGCATCTGGAACAAACACTCTATATGAAGATTCGTCTTCTGTCTTGATTAAATAGCCATCTTCGGCATATGTTTCATCAAGTTCAGTGAAGTAATTAACTACTCTATTATTAGATACGTCTGTATATGGTCCTTCATAGTATTCAAAGACAGATGTAGAATAAACTCTTAATTTTGTTGTATATTGAATTGTATAAACACCTTTTTCAGTTGGTGTAAATGAAGATTTCTCTCCATTAGTAACACTATAATTAGTAGCATATCCATTTTCATCAACACCTATTAAGACAACGTCTGGTTTATTTTCGGCGTTATCACCAGAAAAGTCTCGTTCTTTATAAGTTTCATAATCAAGAGAATTATCAATTGAATATGAAATTGTTGGAGTTGGAAGAGTGATTACTGGATCATCATCAAGTTCCACTGTTTGATCTTCAAAAGAAACATTAGCAACAGGATCTTGTATGATTAATCTTTCTCTAACAGTATAATGAGTAAATACTACGATCTTTGTGTTGTTATAATCGCTTAATTCAATTGAAGCAACATAATCTCCTGCAAAAGCTGCATTGAATGTTCCGCCGTAAACTGAATAAGTGTAATCATAAGTATCTCTAGCTTGATATGAATCGCTTGGAGTGGTCAAGGAAATTCTTGAACCGTCATCTTGAACATTATAAATTGAAACATTATAATTCATAAAGTCAACATTATCATCGAAAGCTGTCACTGTTGGAAGAGAAATATCATTACCTTGCCAGTAATTTGAAGGTTCACTATCTTCAATTTCTACATTTTTAAGAGTTGGAACGTATTCGTCAACAGCACTTGAAATGTCAAATTGTTCACCGATAATTCCTACATTACCATAATCATCATATACAAATGCAAAGATTTGAACGCTAGCAGCATTTAATTTAACACCTAAAGCTAAATCAATTGAGTATGTGCTTGCATCAGAGTCTGTTAAATTGATATAGCCTGTGCCTTGATATGAAGCATAAATTGTAGAGTATGGTGTTCCGTAGTCATCTGTATAATCATCTCTCAATTCGTCAAAAATTTCACTGTTGTCAAAAGTGGAAATTGTGCTTCCATCTTCTTCAACGTTTGTTATAGCATCGCCTGTTGAAGTTAAGAAACGATAATAGGTTTGAACTCTCATTCTTGAAGAAGTATCGTTGTCATCACTTGCTGTTGGAACGGCAAAATCAACAACGTCAGTTTCATTATAAGTATCTTCAA
This sequence comes from uncultured Clostridia bacterium, assembly GCA_944349415.1. Classification (GTDB taxonomy): domain Bacteria; phylum Bacillota; class Clostridia; order Christensenellales; family UBA1242; genus Caccovivens. Next base: position 46,267 of record CALVMX010000002.1, on the reverse strand, counting down.
AATTTGTTGATAATGAAAGTGTTGGAGGAGTGGTATCATAAGTTGTAGTGAGCGTCATTTCTCTTGAAATATAGTTAGAGTTTCCAGCCTCATCTTGAGCAACATATCTAATTTGATAAGCTGTGTAACTGAAACCGCCATTTGAAGACTGTGCACCAAAAGTTCTATCGGTTGCAATATAGGCAAAACCTAATTTTTCCAAAGCATCTTTATTATCTTTATTTTGAACATATTCTAAGAAAGAAGTTTCATCAGTTATATTTGCACCTTCAATACCGTCAAATATTTCTTTAAACATGTTATAAATGCTTCTAGCATATGTGTTTGTCACTCCATTGCTTGTTCCGCCATTATCGATAACAATTAAGTAACCATTTTCTCTTAAGTAACGAAGCATTGTAGCATTGTCTTCAACAGTATAAACTCTTTCCTCGTCAGCATTGTGTTTCTCTACTGCCTTTCTTAAAAGATAGTTATTAATCATAAGTTGTTCCCAAGCATCATTGCCACCTGTAGAGGAAGCACGATAGTTGAAAACTAAGTTTTTATCGTCATAATCTTTGATCGTGAAGAGTTCTTCGCTGTTTGCGTAAACAACTCTGCTAAGAGTAGCATTTTCTACTGTTGTCAAGTTATCTTCAAGACCAACTGCATAAACCACTACACCGTTTGGATATGTGTATCTAGCAAGTTTATCTGATGCCTCTTCATAAGTTAAATCACCATTTTTGTCTTTTGCTGATGCATCATAAACGATAGCTGTAGGAGCAGTTGTATCAGTGATGTTTGTCCATTGATATCTACCGTCAGCTGTTCCGTTTTCATTTGGAATAGCATTACCATAAAAATCATAAGCAACATAATTAAATGTGTAGCTACCTGCTTCAAGAGGAGTGAAAGTTGTAGGATCGATTAAATATCCATCACCATCAATAACATCTTCTTCGCCTGCATTATATAGTGTTGGATCTAAGTCTTTATACGATGGACTGCCTGTTGCACGATATTTTACTTTAATTTTATAATATACTTCGATTTCTTCAGCAGATGGAGAAACATTGCTATTTGTTGTAACAGTCACACCAGGAAGAGTTTGTTCAATACCTGGTTGAGCAGAAGTTGTAAGTGAAGAGTCAAGTTCCATTGTTAAATTGCTTGCACTATAGTTGGTGTAATATTCGTTGTAAACAGTTGCCGTTTTTGTTGTAGAAGCAACAAATTGTCCATTGTGATAGTAAGCATATTTAACAGTGTATGAAGAATAATTTGTTCCAACTTCATCAAAAGCAGTCCCAAGCATTTTAACGTTATCTATAACTTCGTCTTTATCTAAGTCCTCAGTTTCAAGATAATCTGTTGTTAAATCGTCAGCATTTGCTCCACCTGTCATTGTAACAACAAGATAATCTCCTTCAGATGCTCCTGTTGCTGCACTAACATCGGTAGTTATTGTCAAGTTTTCAACTTCTTTACCATCTTCGCCATAGACAGTTGGAATTGGAAGGTCAACATCATCGTATTGTGTAACACCTTCACTTACTTCATGTGTAGGCAACAAACTTGCATCAATAATTGATGGGAAAAGATTTTCACTGTTGTTATCAAGTTCAATAGTTGCAGAAGAAATTGAGCTTACCACTTTCATATCATAGAAATTAGTGTAAGGAACAGCACCATCTGCAGTTTGAACACTATAGGTATAAGCATAGGTTATAGTATATGTCCCTAATCTTTCTGCAAAAAATGAACCTGAATTTCCTTCAGTCGCAGGGTCATAAGTAATAGTTAATCCACCTTCGGAAACTCCTTCGCTGTTCACAGTTCCACCATAAGTTACAGTGATAGAAGAGGAAACTAATGTAACATCTCCTTCTTGAGCGACTTGGTCATTACCTTTGTCAACCAAGAAGACATTTGTTTGTCCATCACCAATAACATGGTTAGGGCTATTTCCAATGTAAGCCTTTGGAATATAATATTTATCCCCAGTATAAATAGTATTTTTAACTTCTTGTCCATCTTCGCCGATTTTGATGTATGAATAATCAACATATTCATCAGCGATTCTTGCCCAAGCCACAAGTTCTCCTACTGGAATGAAAAGAACTGTAAGTGCAAAAGCAATTACCAAGGCCAAGAGTTTAAAAATTGATTTTGATTTTTTTGCGTTCATAATATACTCCTAATTCGCCAATTTAAGAAAAACAATTTAGTTTTTCTATATAACAAAACTATTTTAATATAAATGCCCAACTTAAGTCAAATAAAATAGGAAAGTTATAAAGAAATTTCAAAAGTTATTTTGTGTTTAAGTAAGTTTACTATGCGTGCATAAAACGACTATTAATGTCGAAAAATATGTAAAGTTTAATAAAAATCTAAATATATATGGTTAATCTTTTTAAAATTAAAGGCAGAAGAAAACTTCTGCCCTTAAAATTTAGATATAGAAGTTTCAAGCACGTTTAGTCCTTACAATTTTTAAATGTTGTAAATAACTTTTACACCAGGTCCCATAGATGATGCAAGAGTAACATTTTTGATATATTGTCCTTTTGCAGCAGCTGGTTTAGCCTTAACAATTGCTTCCATAATTGTTGTAAAGTTTTCAAGAAGTTTTTCTTTACCGAAACTTTTCTTTCCAATAATTACGTGAACATTGTTTGTTTTATCAAGTCTATATTCAACTTTACCAGCTTTAACATCTTTGACAGCCTTTGCAACGTCATTAGTAACAGTTCCGCTCTTTGGGTTTGGCATTAAACCTTTAGGTCCGAGAATTCTTGCAATTCTACCTACAACACCCATCATATCAGGAGTTGTGATGCAGACATCAAAATCTAGCCAACCGCCAGAAATTTTTGTTACCATTTCTTCAGCACCGACATAGTCAGCGCCAGCGCTTGTTGCTTCGTTTGCTTTATCGCCACGAGCAATAACTAAAACTCTTACAGATTTACCTGTTCCATTTGGAAGAACAACAACACCACGAACTTGTTGGTCAGCTTGTCTTCCGTCAACGCCAAGTTTAACATGAACTTCAATAGATTCATCAAATTTAGCAGTTGCTGTGTTTAAAACATTATCCATTGCCTCGCCTATGTCGTATGATTTAGATTTATCATAACTTTCAAGGCTTTTTAAATATCTCTTACCTTTATTCATTATCTTCCTCCTTAATCTACGACCTCAACGCCCATACTTCTTGCAGTTCCAGCAACCATGCTCATAGCACTTTCAATAGAAGCTGCATTAAGGTCAGGCATTTTAGTTTCAGCGATTTTTCTAATCTGCTCTTTAGTTATTTTTCCGACTTTTTGTTTGTTTGGTTTTCCAGAACCAGTTTCAATGTTTATTGCTTTCTTAATAAGAACAGCAGCAGGTGGAGTTTTCAAAACGAATGTGAAACTTCTATCTTCATAGATAGTGATCACAACAGGAATGATATACCCCATTTGATTTGCGGTTTTTTCATTAAATTCTTTTGTAAAGCCAGCGATATTAATTCCGTGTGGTCCAAGTGAAGAACCTACAGGTGGTCCTGGAGTGGCTTTACCCGCTTCGAGTTGTAATTTTACAACTGCTTTAATTTTCTTTTCAGCCATTTTTCCCTCCTTATGTGGTGAATTGAACGGGCTAAATCGTTCTCCCACAAATTTTTCTGGAATGAAACTTACTTTGTTTGCGCAAGTTTGAAAATTTTCTTTTCTAATTGCTTATAAGTCAGTTTCTTCCAAATCCTCTTCCATTTATATTTTTTTGCCACGGAAGATTATAGCAAACAATAGCAGTTTAATGTCTTACTAAGGACAATATTTTAAAGGCATCAACCTAAAATATCTTTCGCATTGGCGGAAGTTTAAAATTTTTAACATCGTTAAAAATTTTTGAAAACTCCGTTTTCATGCACGCATGCGTGCAAACTTCCGCCACTATTTATTAAGCATTAATTTTGTGAACTTGCTCAAAAGTGAGTTCCACTTTGTTTTCACGACCAAACATTTCCACTGCAACAGTAAGTTGGTTATTGTCAAGATTTACAGCCACAACTTTACCTATCATTTTGTCGAGTGGACCTTCAATAATTTCCACATTGTCGCCAACAGCGATGTCTGTTTCCACTTTAATTTTCTCAAGTCTCATTTTCATAACTTCTTCGTCAGTGAGAGCAAGAGGCCTACCTTTTGGACCAACGAAACCGGTAACTCCACGAGTTCTAGTGATATTGTGCCAAAGGTCGTCGCCATAAATCATTTTAATAAGAATGTAGCAAGGCATACTTTTTCTTGTAACAAGTTTTTGCTTACCATTTTTTTCTTCAATAACATCTTCTTCTGGAATAACAATGTCAAAAATACGGTCTTGAAGTCCGAATTTTTCAACTACGTTTTCCAAATTTTCTTTTGCCACATTTTCATAACCAGAAAAAGTGTGAAGAACATACCATTTAGGTTCCTTTGAGTGTTCCATAAAATCTCCTTAAACTTTTTGCATTAACCAACAAGCAGGCTAACAAGCCAACCTAAAAGCGTGTCTACGCCAAAAATTAAGAGTCCAAAGATGACAACGAAAGCAATAACAATGCCGGTCTTTTTAATAACTTCAGAAAATGATGGCCAAGTAACTTTTTTAAGTTCACTAGCAGTTTCCTTAGTTTTTTTAATAAGCCCTTTCTTGTTTTCTTTTTTCTTATCTTTCTTTTTGTCTTTTTTAGCGTCTTTAGAATCAGATTTCTCGTCTTTCTTCGACTTTTTGTCTTTTTTCGAATCTTTATCTTCTGTTACTAAAACGCCTTCTGTAGTTTCGGCAACGTTTTCGGCCACAACTTCTTCAGTTACGACATTAATTGGAGCCTCTTCTTTAACTTCTTCCTCAACTTCTGTGACATCATCCACTTTTTCGATTTCGTCAACTTTAGTTTCAGAAGGAGTATAAAGACTTTGACGTTGCTCTTTCCTTGCACTCTTATGCTTCTTAGACATAGTCCCTCCAAATTAAAACAAATTATTTTGTTTCTTTGTGCTTTGTTCTCTTATTGCAAAAAGGACAAAACTTCATAATCTCAATTCTTTCAGCATCATTAGAAGTATTTTTTTCAGATGAATAGTTTCTATTCTTACATTCTGTGCATTCTAATGTGATGATTTTGCGTTTTGGCGCTGCCATAAATGCCTCCTAACAAAAAAACTAACACCCCGAAAAGTGTTAGTCATATCTTACCACAACAAAACCAAATAGTCAAGTGTTTTGGAAAAGATTTATAAAATTTTTAAATATTTGGATAAGGTCCGTTATTTTGCATTTTTAAACCTTTAATTTTTTCTTGAACCGAATGAATATCGCTCACCGGAATATTCTCTTTATCAAAATTTAAGAAATTAACTCTCAATATCTCAAATTGCCTTTCGCCACTAAAGCCTGCATAGTCAATTCTTCCAACAATTATTGGTTTATCCTCAATGACAACTTCGAAGGCATCGAAGCTTTTTAAAAATTTATTGATTTCCGCCTCTTTATCTTCATCACTGTGCAACATTTTTTCTAATTCTGGATCTGCATATTTAAACTTTCTTTTGCTGTTTTCCTGTTCATAAACCTTTTTATCGTAATATTCGTCTAATTCACGCATAATCGCATCCAAAATTTGTCTATACTTTCTGTCAACAACAATAACTTTGTCCTTTTCATTTAAAGGCACATAAATTGTAATTGAGACATTTTCTTTAACCTCTTCAAAAGTTTCATTGTTTTTTAGAAATCTCTTTTGAACAAGCTTTTTCCTCATTGTTGGAACCATTGGGAATTTTGAAACAGGTTTACCATCTTTTTGAATAGAAATTTGAGCTACAGAAGTTAATCTTCTATTGTTGTCGCCGTAACAATTAAAAGGGTAAAAAAGTTTATAAGTATTCGTTTTTGCATCTCTTTGTGCTAAAATTTTTTCTCCTAAATTAAGTTTTTTAACAGCCATTTTATTTTCTCCTTACCTTATAATTATAACCTAAATCTCAAAATAAGTCAATACTGTTTATATAGAAATTTGTATATCTAATTTTGTTTAATTAAAAAATTTTAAAAAACAACAGGCAACGCTTCGATTACTTTATAAATATAAAAAATGAGTTTTCAATATTAATGACTTTATTTGACAAGTAAAATTTAAAAAAAATAACAGGTGTGGCCTGTTAGATTTCTTTTTCGTCAATATATGCGTCAACATACATAACTGTTTCGTTATCTTTGCATTTACCGATAATCTTTTCAAGTTGTGTTGGTTTTGCATATTCAGTTTCATATTTAAGAGCATAGGTAAAATAAACTCTCAATAAATCCTTCGCATAAAGATATGCCTCTGAAAGATTGTCACCATTGCAATAAATATCAAGATCAGGGAAAATTGCCTGATAATGACTATCTTCATCTTTGATAAAAATTGCTGGATAAAGAAAACGATATTTTTTCATATAAGTCCTCTAAAAAGATATATTCATTTATATGATATCATAAATTTTCTCAAACTCAAAACGAAATTAAAAAAAATATTGCAAATTTTGCAATATTTTTTTACATATAAAAATTATAAACTTCTTTCCACAGAATTTTTAATTTTGTCAAACTTATCTAATCCAGGTATACCATTCAATTTTTGTGGCTTACTAGAAACATGGTCTGGAGCAGCAACCACATCATCTGACATACGAGCACGAATTTCAATATTCATAAACTACCTCCATAGATTTTTCTATTCGCTAATAATATAGCACATTTTTTTTGATTTGTAAATACCTTTTTGATAAATTTTTAAAAAATTTTTCGTGCCGTATTTAAAGGCGAATAAGGTTATTTTTAATTTTAATATTATTATAATACTTTGCAAATTAAATACTTTACAAATAAAAATATTTAACACAAAAACATTTATAAATAATCTTTATAAATCCCAACCCTCAAAATCAGGCACAGCCTGTTACATTTTTTCTACAACATCAATACCTAAAACATCAAGCGCATTTGAAAGCGATTTTTTAACAAGCCTGCAAAGTGAAAGTAAACTCCTCTTTTTCTCAATATCTTTCTCACTCAATATTTTTGTGTTGTTGTAAAGAGTGGAAAATGCTTTTGCAAGGTCAAAAGTGGAAGAACAGATGAGATTCAAAGAATAGTCATCATAAGAGACAAAATAAGCAGAATTAAGTTTCAATAGCGCAAGAATAATCTCTCGCTCTTCTTTTGTGGAAATGTGGATAACCCCCTCTTCCACATCTTTCTTTTCCAAAATAGAGTTGATTCTTGCAATGGTATATTGAATGTAAGGTCCAGTCTTTCCGTCAAACGAAAGAAATTTGTCAATGTCGAAAACATAATCTTTGGAAATTATGTTCGACAAATCACCGAACTTCATTGCGCCTACACCAATTTTACGAGCAAGTTCTCTGTCATTTTCTATGCCGTTAGCTTTTAATTTTTCACTTGCTTTATCTATTAAGAGGTTGATAACATCTTTAAACTTTATCGTTTCGCCACTTCTTGTCTTAAAAGGCTTTCCGTCTTTTCCGTTCATTGTTCCAAAAGCAATATGTTTTAAGACTTGATTTTCTGGCGAAATACCTGCTTTTTTGGCACATCTAAAAGCTTGCACAAAGTGGTTTCCTTGTCGATTATCAGTAAGATATATCATTTCGTCGAAATTATCCATTTTGTTACGCATTAGAATTGTTGCGATTTCCGTCGTGACATACAAAACACCGCCATTATACTTTTTGAGTATGGCTGGAGGCATAGGATTTTTATATCTTTGCACCTCATCTTCACTTTTCTTTGGAATAGGAATGTGCTCGCCCTCTTCTGCAATATCTACAACAAGCGCACCGTCACTTTCTCGCAAAAGTTCTTTTTTTTCAAAAATATCTAACGTCTCTTGAATATATGCGTCCGCATCACTTTCGCCATACCAATAATCAAAATATGCGTTGAGCATTTCATAATTTTTCTTGATTTCTTCTACGGAAAGTTCTCTTATTTGTTTATAAATTGTAAAGTAAGGTTCTTTCTTTTGTTGAATATAAAGAGTGTAAGTGTCGGCAAGTTTCTTAAATTCTTCGTCCACATCTTTGCGTTTGCTTGCCTTTGGATATTCTTCATTTAAAGTGTCCAAAGTGACATTTTTTAAAGAAATTTCACTTATTTTCGCGTTTTTTTCAAAAAATTCGTCTAAAAAACCATCATTTTTGAGTTGAAGAATTGTTAGCCCCATTTGGAGTCCCCAGTCACCTAAGTGAGTGTCCGCCACAACATAGTCACCCAAAAATCTATGTAAGCGTTTCAATGCTTCGCCAATTATAGGCGAACGAAGGTGTCCGACATGAAGTTCTTTTGCCACATTTGCACCGCCATAGTCAATAAGAATCTTTCTTGGATTTAAAACTTTTGAAACACCAAATCTTTCATCACCTAAAACTTCATTAGCGTAGTCTGACAAAACAGCATTGTCCACTTTAATATTAATAAATCCGGGCATAGCCACAGAAAATTTCATTCCTTTAACATTCAACTTGTCCACAATGGCGTTTGCAAGTTCAATAGGTTTCATATTAAAATTTTTTGCTGCAACCAAAGCAAAGTTAGTCTGAAAATCACAAAGTTCTGGCAAATTGGAAAAAGAGACAGACAATTTATCTGCACTTAAATCCATTTCTATTAAAACTTTTTCAATTTCTCTTCTTATATCTTCCCTAATATCCATTTTGATTCCTTTAATATGTAAGTTCTAATTCTTCTTCAAAACCTCTTAAAAACTTTTATAATTTTTAAATTATCAAAACATATGAAGTTAATTCTATATTTCTTTCCTTTGCTCCAAGGCTCTTTCTAGCGTCACTTCGTCAGCAAATTCAATATCGCTCCCCATTGCAATTCCTTGAGCAAGTCTAGTCACTTTTACTCCAAGTGGCTTCAAAAGTTTGGAAATATACATTGCCGTGGCATCTCCCTCAACGTCAGGGTTGGTAGCCATAATAACTTCTTCCACTTTATCTTGTCCTATTCTTGCTAGTAACTCCTTGATTTTTATATCATTAGGTCCGCGATTCTCAAGAGGGCTAATTGTTCCAAAAAGCACATGGTAAACACCATCAAACGATTTAACTTTTTCCATTGAAATAATATCTTTTGGCTCTTGAACGACGCAAATAATCTTTCTATTTCGTTTTTGACATATCGGACAGACATCAGTTGTAGAATAGTTGCCACAGACCGTGCAAAGTTTAACCTTGTCTTTAACTTCCTTTATGGCATTTGCAAAATTGTCCGCTTTTTCTTTGCTGTTTTCTATTATATAAAAAGCATAACGTTGAGCGGTCTTTTTCCCAACGCCTGGAAGTTGTCTAAAATATTCAATTAATTTTTCAATAGGCTCGTCAAACATAAATTATATTCCCATGTTAGGCAATTTTGCTTTTTCGTCATCAGAAATTTTCTTCAAGCAGTCATTTGTGGCTGAAACAATAAGATCTTCAAGCATTTCCACGTCATCAGGATCCACCACTTCCTTTTTAATTTTGATTCCCTTAACTGTGCGGTTGCCTAAAATTGTGATTTCCACCATTCCACCACCTACAGTTGAAGTGTATTCTGTGTTGTCAATTTCCTCACGAGTTCTTCTCATTTCTTCTTGCATTTTTTGTGCTTGGCGCATAAGTTGTTGCATATTTCCACCGCCAAAGCCTCCACCAAAATTATATCCCATAACATTCTCCTTTTAATCTTCTATCTTTAATCTTTCGCCGAACATACGCGATAGTTTTACTAAATCTTTTTCTTGCATTTGCAGAGCACTTTCAAATTTAACAATTTCAAACGAAAGGTTGAGCCCTTGCCAGCGAATGGCATTTTCAATATCTCGCCTTCCATCTTCCAAAATGCTAATCAAAAAGTCATCTGATGAACGAACAATTAACTTTTCGCCTTCTATTAAGACATCCGTAATATCACCACAAGCGACATGTAGAGCCACCTTTTTGTTCTCCTTTAAATAAAGGACAATTTTCCCCCAAACATTTTTAGGTGACAACTTGGAAGCGTCAACTTCAATTTTCAGTTTTTTTTTACTTCAAACCCAAGCATAGCAGTCAGAGCTGTTGTTTCAAGAAGAAGTCTAACAGAAAGAGTGTAGCGAAGTTCGTTCTCTGCAGAAGAGAAAACTTGCATATATCTTATTAAATCCTTTTCGTTGAAACTGTCTGCTTGGATTTTAAATTTTTCATACACATCATCCGGCAAATTCAAAATTTTGTTTGCGTCATTGCATGTTTTTGCCACCAACAAATTTCTGGCATGTTTTGACACATCCTTGGAAAATACTGCCAAATTTTTTCCTTCTTTTTCAATTTTGTCAATAAGTTCCAAGATGTTCCCCACTTCCCTGTCTCTCAAATTATCAAAAAAAGTAAGGATAAGTTCGTAATCTGTCGTCCCAAGAATCTTCAAAGTTTCCTCTTTTGTAATCTTGTTTTGGCAGTATGAAGCAATGGAATCTGCAATAGATAGTGTATCTCTCACGCTTCCTTCGCCAGCGGTTGCAATAAGTTTTAAGCTCTCTTCATCACATTCAATATTTTCTTTATCGAAGATTTTTCTTAAATGCTTCATTAAATCTTCTACGGATACCAAATGGAAATCAAACCGAACACATCGAGATAGTATCGTTTGTGGAAGCTTGTGCACTTCAGTTGTAGCAAGAATAAAAATGATATGTGCTGGAGGTTCTTCTAAAGTTTTTAAAAGAGCGTTAAAAGCTGAATCGGTTAACATATGCACTTCGTCAATGATATAAACTTTATATTTTGCTCCAACAGGTAAAAATTTTACCTTTTCTCGAATTTCTCGGACATCATCCACTTTATTGTTTGACGCGGCATCAATTTCAATAATATTTATGTCGTTTTCTTTTTGAAGGTTAAGACAATTTTCACATTTGCCACAAGGCGAACCATTAATAGGATTTAAGCAATTCACAGCACGAGCTAATATTTTTGCTATACTTGTTTTTCCTGTCCCACGCGTGCCTGTAAAAAGATAGGCATGACCAATATGCCCTGCCATGACTTGATTTTGCAAGGTTTTTGTGATATGGTCTTGTCCTATAACTTCTTCAAAGGTTTTTGGTCTGTATTTTCTGTAAAGTGAAATATGTTCCATTTTTTCTCCGTTTTAGTAATTATCTCTTGCAATTAATGAAAAGTTGTCTACATCAAGACTTGTTCCACCAATTAAAGCACCATTTAAACATGGAAGTGAAATAATTTTTTTATAATTGTTTAAATCAATACTACCGCCATAGACGATATTAATGTTTTGCCCTGCTTTTTCACTGTATAAAGCAGAAATTTCTTTTCTTAAAAGGTTTGTCATCTTTTCAATATCTTTGAGCGTAGCACTTTTACCTGTTCCGATTGCCCAAATAGGCTCGTAGGCTACAATAATACCTTCAAGTTCGTTTTCATAAATACCTTTTAGTGCATCATCCAGTTGTTTTCTTACAAATGGTCCAGCTTGTTTAGCTGTTCGAGTAGTCAAATCTTCGCCTATGCAAAGTATAACTTTAAGTCCACATGAAAGAGCGGTTTTTATTTTCCTATTTACCATTCTGTCTGTTTCTTTAAAACGAGAACGACGCTCGCTGTGTCCAACAATAACATATTCTACACCTAAATCTTTAAGCATGCTTGCAGAAATTTCTCCAGTATAGGTTCCTTTCTCTGCATCACTGACATTTTGAGCACCAAGTGTTACCTTACTTCCGTCTAAAAACTGCTTCGCTGTTGATAGATGTGTGAAAGGCGGACAAACAATAATTTGATTTTTTGTGTTGGCAGTTTTTGTGGCTAAAGTCATTGAATAGCCTTTCATTTCACTTGGTGTCGTGTTCATTTTAAAATTTGCTATTATTATTTTTTTCATAAATCTCCTTTTATAAGTTCGAAAATTTATCCGTTGATACGTCTTTTGTAAATCTTTAATCTTTCTTTAGTTCAGCTAAGTATGTTTTATCACTTGTTATTTTTCCTTCCACGCGAGAAAGAAAAATTTTTAACGAGTTAAAAATTTTAGAAAACCGTTGGTTTTCCGCGTGCACCTGCACGCCTTTCTCGCCCTAAAGCGTATCAATAACCTCAATAGCAGGCAAAACTTTGCCTTCCATAAGTTTCATGCTAGCACCACCACCGGTAGATAAGTGGTTGATTTTTTTGTTAAAACCGAGAGTATTAATTGCTCCCACACTGTCGCCACCACCGACAATAGAATAGGCCTTAGACTTAGCAATAGCTTTAGCAATTTCAAAAGTGCCTTTACGGAACCTTTTATCTTCGTATTTACCAACAGGACCATTCCAGAGTATTTGCCCAGCAGTTTTGATTTCTTTTTTGAAAAGTTTAATGGTGTCTTTCCCAATATCAAGCCCAACCATATCTTGATCCATAAGTAAAACTTTTCGGACTTTTTCACCGTCCAAAGCCACATGGTCAATAGGTAACAAAATTTTTGTTCCGTTCTTTTGTGCTTTTTCTAAAATATCTTTAGCATCATCCACAAGGTCAAGGTCGACAATAGATTTTCCAATATTGACACCTTTTGCAAGAAGAAAGGTATATGCCATTCCTCCACCAATTAAAATTGTGTCTGCTTTACCAATGACATTATTGATAAGAGTTAACTTGTCTTTTACTTTAGCTCCACCGAAAATAGCCACAAATGGTCGAGATGGATTTTCAAAGGCTTTAGAGAAAACATTAAGTTCTTTTTCTATCAAAAACCCTATAGCATTTGGAAGTTTAAGTGCAACCCCATAGTTTGAGGCATGTTTTCTATGTGCGACGCCAAAAGCATCGTCCACATAGATATCAGCAAGCGACGCAAGCTCTTTAACAAAAGTTTCGTCGTTTTGTTCTTCTCTAGCGTCAAATCTCAAATTTTCTAAAAGTAGAATTTCTCCACCTTTCAAATTTTTAACAGCAGAAGATACTTCTTTTCCACTTGCTTTAGGGCAAAATTTAACTTTATTTGGAAAACGTTTCATAAGATAAACTGCGACAGGGAAAAGCGAAAGATATTTATCATAGCCTTTTGGCCTACCCAAATGTGAACATAAAATAAGCTTGCAGTTTTGCTCATTAAGATATTTAATAGTAGGTAACGACTCGAAAATTCTCGTGTCGTCTAAAATATCGCCATATTTATCAAGTGGAACATTAAAGTCGCACCTTAAAAGCACTCTTTTGTCTTTAATATTTTTAAGATCGCGGATTGTTCTTTTCATAGGATAACCCCCATATAAGTATAATACAACTTTTTAACTTAAAAAGGCAAATTAAATTTAGTTATTTTCCAAAAAACATTTTCCCAAGATTTCGACGCACTCATCAATATCTTGACAAGTGGCAAGTTTAAGCCTTATAGATGAAGCAAGCGGTAAATTTTTCGCATACCAAAGAAGATGCTTTCGAATGTAGAGTTTGAGCCACTCCTCGTCATAGAATTTCCTCAATGTTTCAATATGCTCTCTCACAACTTTGTGTTTATCCAAATTAGATAGGTCAAGTCCTTTTAATTCAGAAAAAATCCAAGGTTGTCCCAAACTTCCGCGTCCGACCATAACCGCATCCACACCGGTTTTCAAGAGTTCATGATAACTATTTAAGTCCACCACATCGCCATTGCCCACAACAGGAATTTTAACTTTTGCCTTAACCTCGGCTATTGCCTCATAGTCAGCATGCCCACTATAGCCTTGTTCCACCGTTCTCGCATGGAAAGTAATAAAATCCGCCCCGCTATCTTCACACATTTTGGCAAAATCAAGGTAGTTTATTTTATGATAGCCCTTTCTAAACTTCACTGAAAGCGGTTTGTCCGTTGCCTCTCTGCAAGTTCTAATGATTTCACTTGCAAGCGGAAGGTTGTCCATAAGCGCACTTCCTTCGCCATTTTTGATAATTTTTGGTGCTGGACAGCCCATATTTATATCAAACGCTGGAAAAGATGAAAGTATTTCACTTTCCACTGCCTTTTTCATAAATTCCGCCTCGTGCCCAAAAATTTGAGCCGCAACCACCTTTTCTTCTAGCGAAGTTGTTGTCATAAGCTTGGTCTTTTTAGGATTATGCGCCATAGCACGTGCAGAAAGCATTTCGGTGACAGTTGTATCCGCCCCAAATTTAACCGCCTGTTCTCTAAATCCCACGTCACTCACACCAGCCATAGGTGCAAGGAACAAATTCCCAAAATCAACCCCTCGAATTTTCATTTCCATATTTTAGCATAAAAACCTTAATTAGTAAAAAAAAAAGCATGCTATAAATTTGCATACTTTTATATCAAACTAATTAAATTGTCCAAAAATGTTATTTCACTGCGTATTTGAAATTTTTGTAACCTTTAAAGGCGATGATTTTCTTAGGCTTTGACATATAGTAACGTTTTGTTTGTGGATTTAAAAAGCGTCTTTCTTTTTTCTCAATAAGAGAAAACTTGCCAAAATTTCTAAGATTTAACTCTTCTCCTTTTCCGCATACGTCAAGAATAAGTTTTTTGAACTCGTCAATAACCTTTTCACATTTGGTTTTTGATATCTCCGTCTTTTTAGACAAAACTGAAAGCATTTCTTGTTTATTCATAATTCCCTCCTAGAGAAATAGTTGTCAAATAAAAATTTTTTAAACCACATTTTTCACTTTTTTTCGATTAACAATTTTAATAAGGAAAGAAATTGTTAAAACGCCATAAACAAGAACTCCTAAAAGTATTCCCAAGATTATGTTTACCATTGGCGAAAAATAGGAAGAGTTAACAAAAGTATACACTGTAATAAACATTAAAAACGTGCCTAAAAGAAGAATAACAACGTCTTTTACTGGCAAGGAAAAAGCGGAAATTTGCTTAAGCCTAAAAAGACCTAAAAGACAGGTTATCGCCGTCATTGCAATGTTACCAAGAAGCACAGCATAAATATTAATTGAGGAAACAGCCGAAAGAGTGAAAGAGAGAACTGCTCGAAGTGCTCCGCCAATTATTGTGATTAATAAAATATAGTTAAATTGCCCATTTGCCTGCAAAATCATGATTATATACTGCATAAGTGCGGTAAAAATGGTGGCAAAACCGCCATATAGCATAAGATTAAAGGCTATCATGAGAAGAAACGGCGTAATCTCAGTGTAAAACAAATCTAAAACCTCTTTAGAAATGGCAACCATTCCAAAAGTTGTCGGCAAAATGAGGTAAAGAAGCGTTTTTAAGCCCTTTTCGATAATAACACGTCCACCGCTTCCTCGCGAAATATGATAAGAAAGATTTGGCAAAATGGCAGTTGTTATCGACATAGAGATTATAAGCGGAAAATGAAGAATAGCGCCCACAACTCCAGCCTGCAAACCATAAAGCGAAGTGGCAAAAGAAGAGGTTAGTCCGCTCGCCATAAGACGCGGAATAATTATTAAACTTTCAAAAGCAGTGACGAGAGGAAGTATGGAAGCGGAAAAAGTAAGAGGAAAATTCGCGTTATTAAATTCTTTTCGAACAATTCGAGAAAAATCACGGCTATATACCTCTTTTTTGCTTCTTCTTTTTACTGTGAAAAAGATAATCAAAAAAAATAGCGAAATTGCTTCACTTGTCAGCACTCCTAAAAATGCTCCAAACACACCTTGTGCAAGACCGAATTTGGAAAAATAATAGGCAAACAAAAGTCCAAAACTGAAACGAATCACCTGCTCTATCACTTGGCTTATGGCAGTTGGGAGCATATTTTCATAACCTTGAAAATAGCCTCGAAGAGTGGCAAGCCCAGCACCAAGTGGAAGCATAAGAGCAAAAAGATAATAGGAAGCGGAAGAAGAAATATTTTGAAAAATTGCGATATATCTTCCAAATATAAGAAAAAGGACACCGAGCGCGAGTCCAATACTCACCGAAACCAAAAGTGCTTGTTTTAGATAGAGCCCAACTTTTTCCATTCTGCCATTTGCACGCGCCGAACCGATAAGTTTGGATAGCGAGGCTGTCACACCACCTGCTGTCACCACAAGAGCAAACGAATATAGACTCATCACAAGTTGAAAGACGCCAATTCCCTCAATTCCCAGCATATTTGTAAGCGGAAGCCTAAAAAATGCTCCCAAACACTTACAAATAAGACCACTTATAAGAAGAACAAAGGCTCCACCACCAACATTTTTAAAACTAATTTTCATATCTCACCACTTCAATTATTGACAAAAAGGTCAAAAGATAGAAATAGAGTGATAAGAAAAATAAAAATTATTCACAAGCGACAAAATCTTACAATACTTTTATATATTTTTGATTTTATGCCTTGAATTATTACTTTCTCTAAAATCTTTAACTAAAACGTCCATATAAAAATAAAATCGAAAAAATTTTCAAAAAGGTATTTACAAACCAAAAATTATATGCTATAATAAAAGCGAATAAAGAAAAAAGGAGTTAATAGTATGGTATTCACTGTTAATAAAAGAGATGGTTCATTTGAAAATCAATATCAAAAGTTCATTGGGTTTTTCATTGATGACTCAGATCCTAATGACGTCAAAATGTCAGAGGCTTATGCAAATATAGTTAAGGCTCTCCCAAAGAATTATAGATTTAAAAACATGATTCAAGATTTCCGCCAAGTCGTTCATTTAGTTATGCAATGTAAAGAACTTCAAACAGGAATTTATATGATTAATTATAATGAATTTGAAAAGACTTATGATGCTCTTTCAAATAATCCTACAAGTTCTCAATTTGCTAAATTTGCTCTTTCAGTTTATAATGGAATGGCTGAATGTGTTAATAAAAATAATGAATTGGTTAGAAAATTTAATATGCAAAAATAAAAATTAAAAATAACTTATAAATAAAACTCTATCTAATACGATAGAGTTTTTTATTTTTAACTTCTTTTAGTTATATCAAAATTTACCTTTCTAAACTTTCTCTCTCCATTTGATTTATCGGAGATAAAGGTTCTGGCGTTTTCAATGCTGGAGCTTTTCCTTTAATATTATCTTCTTCAAGTGATTCTCCAGTATTTCCAAGTTGATTTGCAGTATTTCCAAGTTGATTTGCAGCTTTTTCAAGTGGATTTACAGTATCTTCGAATAAAATTTTTGCCAAATCTGGATCATCAAAATCAACATTATCTTCATTTTCCTTTGGTTTAGTTTCAGTTTCTATTTTTTGAGCAGGTTTATCGCCTTTTTTTCTATCCTCTACATTATCCGTTTTTGACATATCTTTCTTCTCAGGTGGAGCACCGACCTTGCCAGCTTCTGGCATTTTTGGCACTGCTCCATATTTGTAAGGCTCAACTTTAGCCGCATCAGCCGTTTTTATATAGTAAGGTTTTTCGCCCTTTTCTCCAAGTTTGTTGGAAGAAGATTTTACTGGTTCTTTAGTTGTTTTTGCTCTTGCCACACTTGGATAAGCAATTTCAACTCCTTCAAAATAGCGAACATTGATTTTCTTAAGCGGTTCGTAAAAGCTGGCCAAAACCTCCTTAAGTTCCTTTTCGTGCTCTTGCCTTATAATTTCAAAACCACCATTTTCTTTGATAATGCTATCCAAAACATGTTTAATCAACGTGTATTTTTGCAAAACACTCGGCCTTTTTACAGCATAATCTTTCAAAAGCTTGTTATATTCGGCTAGTATCTTTTCGCCAATTTGACCACATTCACTTAAAAGTGCCGAAATACGAATTACATAAATTTGCGATAAAATTTCAATAAGTTCTTGATTAAAAACATAGTCTGTTTTAATACCAAGCAAAACCGCATCAAGTTCAGACACCACAACTGTTTGCTCTTCTCCGTCGTCGCCTGCCTTTTTAAGATTCCATTCTTTGATCAAAAATTCCAAAATATCACTGCCACCTGGACGAACAGATTCACCAATTAAAGTTTTCAATGTCTTTAATTCGCCAATTTTATCCATGTCTTCCAAAAGATAGATTCTTGCTGAAGAATAAGTGGAAAAGTTGTCATAGGTTATGAGAAATTTAAACATATATTCTTGGTAATAAGAATGACATACTATCGTGCCAAGTGTTTGCTCATCAATAATTTTAGGAAGTTTCAAAAGGTCATTTGCAACCTCTTTTCTTATCTTATAATCCTTGCCCTCAAAATAGCCCAATAATGAACTACGAAGAACAGTTTCCATATCACTATATATTTCAAAATTTTTCAAAATCTCTTCATATGATGTGCTTTCAGTTTCCGCAGGCTGTAGCTCAACACCGACACTTTCCTCAACTTCGCCGTTAATAACCTCGGTTGAAGACTCTAAAGTTTCATTTTCCAACCTTTTTGCATCATCTTTAGATAAAAAATTCTTTTGTGTTTTCTTTCTCATAACTTTATTATATATGATTTAAAAGATAAAATCAATATTTTTTATAAAAAATTTCTTAATCTCTTTTATAGTGCATTGAAATTAATTTACAAAAATCCATCAAACTCAGGATTCCAAACTCACATAGAAAATCTAAATTATTTTCTTAAAAATGTCACACAATACGGCTTGTTTTTTAAGTCATTTAAGGTTATACCGTTTGCTTGACAGTCACCGTTTTTATTGAATAAACAATGAGCTGAGCAGTCTATCCTAATAGTTTTACTGTCCCGTTGTGGAGCATAACTAGGCGTTCGAGAAAACATGTCTTTTGTTTTGTCAACAACAGGTTTGTCGCCCTTTTCATATTTTCGGCAAATTGCTCCTCTTGAAACATCAATTTCTTTCGCCTTGCAAGTATATCTATCATTATAAAGGCAACTTGTTTTTCTACATCTAATATCCATAAAAACTCCTTTATAGTTATTTTCTCCAAAATTTATAAATTAAAAAGCAAATTTTTAATTAACTAAAGAAGTTTGACAAAAATGATAAAATATATTACAATACTATAAGAATTTAAAATAAGCGAGGAAAAAATGAAAGTTGTATTATTAAAAGATGTAAAAGGAACAGGAAAAAAAGGCGATATAAAAGAAGTTGCAGACGGATATGCTTCCAACTTTCTTTTTAAAAATGGACTTGCAAAGAGAGCGGACAATTCAGCACTTTCCGAAAACGCCATTCAAAAAAGTGCTATGGCTTTTCATAAACAAGAAGAAATTAAAGCCGCAAAAGAACTTGCCAAAAAAATTGAAGGCATTAGCGTTACTTTAAAAATAAAATGCGGTGAAAATGGAAAAATGTTTGGCTCTGTAACAAGCAAAGAAATTGCCGAAGAACTTGAAAAAAGTGGAATTAGTCTAGATAAGAAGAAAATTGATTTAAAAGAGCCTATTAAACTTATCGGAATTTACAAAGTTACAGCAAAAATCTATCCAGAAATTTCTGCCACCTTCAATGTCGAAGTTTTGCCATTATAAATGACAATAGTCAGTTAAAAAATTTAATAATAAAAGTCGTAAAGTAAAAAAGGAAAAAACTATGAATAAACAACAGTTCTTATCACATAAAAAAAGACTCTTAAAATACGAAGATCTTGACGATTTAAGTCTTGACGATGTTGTTTTAGTATGTAGAGTAATTATTCAATCAACATATGCAATGGAACAATTGAAATATGGTCAAACAGGAAAGCCAACAGATAAATTAAACAAACTGGAAAAATTAAATAGACATCTAAGAAATTTAGACGAAGAACGAAAGCGCCCAGTCTATGGAATTGTGATGTCTGTGGAAGAAATAAAAGATACCTTTTCAAAAGAAGATGTCCGTGGTTCAGGTTTTATTAGTCTTGCCTCTTATCAACAAAAAAGTAGTGCAGAACCTAAGAAAGAAAATTTAAGTCATTAAAATGTTAAATATTTATCTTCAATTCACAATTTTAACTAACACTATTTTTTTATTTTACAACTAAGAAGAGTATTTAGCGAACAACCGACTTGATTTACTAAATCTCTCAACTCTCTAATTTCTTCAAAACTTTTGTCCTTGCTTAGCTCCATGGCAATGAAAGTGGCAAGCACAATTAAATCTTCCTTTTCCATATATATTTATATTAATTTATTCAGCATTTTGATATTTGAAAAATGTTGCCACTTCATAGAAAATAAAAACCAAAATTTTAATAAAAATCTAGTAAAAATATAAAAAAATAGTGTTTTTAATATAAAAAATGCTATTTTTTTTGATTTTTTTATTATTTTTCTAATATTTTATACAAATTTATAAATTCATCTATTGTTAAACTTTCCGCTCTTCTTGTCAAAAATTTTTCATCAAACTTAGATTTTAAAATTTCTTTAGAAAACAACGCCGAAAGATTATTAAGAAGTGTTTTTCGCCTCATCGAAAAAGCGGTTTTGACAAGTTTAGAAAATTTTTCTCTATTTATACTTGCATATTTTGCTCTATCAATTTTTATTGTAACAACCGCGGAGTCTACATTAGGCATTGGATTAAACATTTGACGTTTTACAATGCGATTTATTTTGGCTTCGCCGTAAAACTTAATCATAACCGACAAAATTCCGTAATCTTTACTGCCCGCCTCACAAACTATTCGCTCAGCAACCTCTTTTTGAACCATAATAGTGAGAGATTCCACCTTTTCGCTCTCTTCCAAAAGTTTAAAAATAATTGGGGTTGTGATATAGTAAGGCAAATTTGCTACAACCTTGTATCTATCTAAGTCCTTTTCAAAATCTTTTAAACTCACTTTCATAAAATCTTGAAATATAAAAGTAACATTTTTTAGATTTAATGATAAAAGAGTTTCTTCTAAGTCAGCGTCTATCTCAAAAGCAATGACTTTATTGGCTATGGATGAAAGTTCTTGCGTTAACGCTCCTGCACCCGCTCCAATTTCTAAAACTGTATCGTCTTTTGACACTTCACTGTCCGAAACAATAGCTTTTAAAAGATTTTTGTCGCTTAAAAAATTTTGACCATATTTTTTCTTAAAATTAAACATTTCTTTTTCCTTTTTAAAAATTAAATAAAAACTTTATCAAAAATCAACTTTTTATTAAATTTTAAACATTTTTTCGCTATTTTTTGTTGTTTTTTCTTCAATTTCTGAAATTTTTACATTTTTTAACTCAGCAATTTTTTCTGCTATTATTGAAATATTTTTAGGCTCATTAATTTTTCCGCGAAATGGTTCTGGACTCATATATGGACAGTCGGTCTCCAGCATTATTCTTTCAATAGGAATATTTATCAAAACCTCTTGCACATTTTTTGCATTTTTAAAAGTTACCACCCCGCCAAAGGAAAAAGAAAATCCAAGTTTCATAAATTCTTTTGCGCTTTCAATACTTCCACTATAGCAATGCATCAAACTTTCACATTTCGGAGTATGTTCTTTTAAAATTTGAAGCGTGTCACCTATAGCATCACGGCAATGAACAACAATAGGCAAATCCAATTTATTTGCAAGTTCAATTTGCTCAATAAATATTCTTTTTTGCAAATCTTTATTGTCATTACGCCAATGATAATCAAGACCAATTTCTCCTATTGCCACAACTTTTTCGTTTTGAGCAAAATTTTCTAATTTCTCAAGATAATTTTCCGTGATTTCCTCCACATTTTCTGGATGAATACCAACTGTTATAAAGACATTATCAAAACTTTTTGCGATTTCTAAATTTTTCTCACAAGATGCAAAATTATAACTTGCAGAAATGATTTTTTTCACATTTTCCTTCTCTGCATTCTCCACTATTTCTTTCACATTGCTAAATTTATCATCACATAGATGAGCATGAACATCAATAAACATAAATTATCCTTTTAATATATTTAAAGTTTATCAAATATAATTTTTTCTGTCAAGAAAATGACTTTTATTCATATATCTCGCATAAAAATAAGTATGAATATCTTTTGGATAATGATGATGCTGTCATCTATTCTTGTGCTTTTAATCACAAACCCTGCAGAAATGTTAAATGAAATGATAGGCGCTTCAACAAGCGCCTTAGAACTTTGTATTGAACTTTGTGCTGTGTATGTTGTATGGCTGGGCTTTATTGAGCTTGTGGACGCCAGCGGTTTATCTCAAAAACTCGCAAAACTTCTTCGTCCTCTTATCAAAAAGATATTTAAAGTAGACAATGAAGAAACACAAAAAATAATTGCCTTAAACATTTCAGCCAATATGTTAGGTGTTGGTAATGCCGCCACTCCAATGGGGATACGAGCAATGCAAGCTCTGGATGACCAAAGTGGAAAAGCCAATTTTGCTATGATTATGCTTCTTGTCATAAATGCCACGTCCATTCAACTTCTTCCAACAACCGTTATTGGCCTACGGTCAACTGCGGGAAGCGCTAATCCTTCCGACATCATTCTCCCAACACTTATTGTCACATTCACAACGACGATATTAGGAATAATTC
The DNA here is from genome assembly GCA_944349415.1 of uncultured Clostridia bacterium. GTDB lineage: Bacteria > Bacillota > Clostridia > Christensenellales > UBA1242 > Caccovivens. The sequence goes on along the minus strand of CALVMX010000002.1, from coordinate 23,849 downwards.
TATGCCACAGCATTGAAAAAATACGAAAAAAGATAAAAGGTAGGAAAAGAGAATGAGTGCATATATCTTACCTATCCTTTTTCTATTGCTTATACTCTACTGCATGTATAAACGCATAAACACCTACGATAATTTTGTTAAAGGTGCTAAAGGTGCGATTAAACTTGTGGTGGATATTTTTCCTTTTATCGCCTCTATTTTAATCGCAGTTGCTCTTCTTCGCGTCAGCGGAATCACCGCCTGGCTAACCGATATTCTGTCGCCAATCTTCACATTTTTGGGAGTTCCACCAGAACTTACCGAACTTGTTCTGCTTAGACCATTTACCGGAAGTGGAAGCTACGCTCTTTTAGAAGATATTCTAACCACTTATGGTGCTGACAGTTATATCTCTCGCTGCGCATGTGTCATCATGGGCTGTAGCGAAACAATTTTCTATGTTGCAACTGTTTATTTTTCACAAACCAAAGTTAAAAAACTTTTATACGCTATACCTGTCGCCCTCTTTTGTTCAATAATTGGCACAATTTTAGCCTGTCTACTTTGCCGAGTTATGTAGTTTAATTTAAATAAAAATTAAATAATAAATTATCAAAAAAATATTTTAAAAACAAAAAAAATTAAAAAATAAGCAAAAATTACGCAAACATAATAATAGGAATATCTCTAGCGTTTTCTTCCGCTAAACAAACTTTCCCATTAGGCGTTAGAATAAAAATTATTGCAAATATTATCAAAATTAATTTTTTCATAAATATATTATTTGCAATATTATTAAATTAATTTAATAATTAAAAAATAATATTTAAACTTATAAGAAATAATTAACAAATAAAATAAAAAATATAAAAATAATTAAAAAACGCAAAAAAAAATCACGAAAAAACGTGATTTTTTATTAAATTTATCTTTTAGATTAAATTTTTTCTGCAACTTCCCAAGCGCGCCAAACAACAGTTCTAAGGTTGCCAACTTGTAAAGCATCTCCTACAACATGAACATGACGACCTTTCTTTACAAGAGGATTTGGATTATATCCAATTGCAGAGATGACGTTATCTGCCTTAACCGCAGTTCTCTTTCCGTTTTTATCTTCGATGATAACTCCATCGTCTTTAATTTCCATAACCTTGCTTTCAAGATAAACAGACACATTCTTGTATTTGAAATAATCGCGAAGATATGAAGCGTTTGCTAGACAAAGTTTTGGTGTTGCCATAAGGTCATTAAGAGCTTCCACAATAACAGGATGTTTGCCATTTAATGATAATTCATATGCAATTTCACAGCCTGTAAGACCACCACCGATAATAACGACATTGTCTCCAACATTTTTATCACTGAGAAGGTAATCACAAGCCTCAATAGTCTTTTCAAAGCCTGGAATTCTTGCCTTTTTAGGAGTTGCACCTGTTGCTATAACAATTTCGTCTGCATCAATTTCACTCAAATCTTTAACTTCTGTGTTAAACTTAACCTCAATAGGTAATTTTGCAATTTGTTTTCTATACCATTCAATGAGCATTCTATCCTTTTCTTTGAAAGACGGAGTCGCCGCTGCAATAAATACACCACCAAGTTTATCAGTTTTTTCATAAATAGTCACTTTGTGCCCACGAAGTGTGGCAATTCTTGCCACTTCAATACCGCCGACACCACCGCCGATAACAGCCACTTTCTTTTGTTTTTTGGCTGGAACAATATCAAATTTATGATTTTGCATTGTTATAGGATTAATCGCACAACGTGACATATGTTGTGTGTCAGCCATAGCAGCACCATTAGCAATGCCTTTATAATGTGACATTGGAAGGCAAGCATTGTGACAACAAATACATGGTTGAATTTCGTCAAGCTCGTCATTTATGAGTTTTGTTACCCATGTGTGGTCAACAAGGAATTGTCTAGCCACACCCATAGCGTCGATTTTTCCTTCCTTAATTGCTTTTGCTGCAGTCACAGGTTCCATTCTACCAGCACAAACAACAGGAATGTCAACGAATTTTTTAATATGAGAAACGTCATCAAGGTTGCAGTTAAGTGGCATATACATTGGTGGATGAGCCCAATACCAAGCATCATAAGTTCCATTGTCAGCATCAAGCATATCATAGCCGGCATCTTGCAAATATTTTGCCGCCTTTTCGCTTTCTTCCATATTTCTTCCAACTTCGGTATATTTTTCGCCCGGAATTGCTCCTACACAGAAATCTTTTGTTTTAGAAACAACAGAATAACGAAGAGAAACTGGATAATCTTGTCCGCAAAGTGCTTTTATAGCTTTAACAACTTCAACAGGGAAACGATAGCGATTTTCGAAACTACCACCATATTCGTCAGTTCTTTGATTTGTATATGCAGTAGTAAATTGGTCAAGAAGATAGCCTTCATGAACAGCATGGATTTCCACACCATCAACTCCAGCATCTTTACACATTTTGGCAGTTTTTGCAAAAGCGTCTATCATTTTTTCAATTTCTTTCTTGGTCAATGCTCTTGTAAGCCCACCTTCTACCCAACGAGCTGGAAGTTTGCTTGGTGAAGCACAAAGATATTGAATATCAATAATAGGTTTTAATAACGTGTTTAAAAATTTTGATTTAAGCATTGGAACCATACCATTTGGAACAGAGAAAGAACGTCCAAATCCAGCAGTTAACTGAATAAACATTTTTGCTCCAGTTTTGTGGAATTCTTCCATATAAGGTTTCAATTTCTTGAAAGAACGCTTTGATTTATAAAGCCATTGCCCACCAATTAAGTTTTTAAGTGGAGCGATTCCTGGAATGATAAGTCCAACATTGTTTTTAGCAAGTTCCATAAAGAAATCTGCCGCATCCTTATCAAAATGATGAGGTTCCATCCAACCAAAGATGGAAGTTCCGCCCATTGGGCAAAGCACAATTCTGTTTTTAATTTCCACATTACCTATTTTCCAAGGTGTAAAAAGTGGTTCAAATTTCTTATCCATAACTATCTCCTTTTCCCATAGTATAGATAAATTATAATAAAAATAAATATTTATGTCAAAGAAATTTAAATAATTTTAATTTAAAAATAACTTTAATGCTTGAATTATTTATTATTATAAAATTAGTAATATTTGAAAAATCTATTTCACTTTTTCAAATTGCTTTTGCCCGCTTATGAACATATATATTCCAAGCACAACAATAATTAAACAAATAATGCCACCAGTTATTGAATTTGGAACATATGTTATAAAATCTTGAGCAAAAGCTTGGAACATTGCAGTCTGAAGTGCAAGAATGGAAACGAGCGCATCTGCAAATCTCACACTTCTTATGGACTTAGTCGTATAATCGTCGTTTTTCTTGGCTTTGGTCATATCTATAATTGATTTAATAAGTTTATAGAAAGCATATAGCGCCATTAAGTAAATCATACTCCCAGCATATCTAAACCCCTGATTCGAAATCACCATTTGAACAATTGCCCCAGAAAGTGCCAAAGTCAAAAGACTTAAATAAATTCCACAATTTCGGTAGGATTTAATTTGATTAAGTTTATACGTCTGTTCATCATCAATTTTTCTTCTTCTCACATGCTTAAATAGAATGCCACCACGTATCAAAGTTAAAGCAAAATAATAAATTGCAAGTGCGCCATACCAATATGAGCCAGAAATTATCGCCATAACCGCCAAAAACAGTGCATATATTCCATTAATAGCAAACGAAAAACTGACAGAGACCAAACTTCTAAAGCCAAAGTTGCCAACATATTCTTTTGTTAATTTGTTTTTATAGGCAAATTTCAAACAAGCCTGCCTAATTTTTGGAACATAATAGATAATAAGATAAATTAGATAGATAAGGTCTGCCATTGTAAGCGAATAAAGAAGATAAGCCCAAAAATCATTTATGCCAAAAGATACAACAACTATTGACGCTGTGATTAAAGCAATAGAAAGAATAAGATATAGCATCACAAACCAAATCTTCGGATTTTTAAACCAATTTAAAAAACGTTTATACTTACTCATCTTTCTCCAACTTTAGTTTCACAGTAAACTTGCTACTCTTTCCGACTTCAGCACCAGTTTATTATATACTTATTTGTGCCTTCGCAAAATGGCTTTGACACGAAGCAAAGTCCTTCAATATCAAATTATTATACCAGAACTTGACAGCTTTTCTCTTACCGAAAAAATCAGATTCTTTGTAATCATCCACTAACATAATCTTAGCCATATTTTTTACCTCGTTAAAATTATATCACAGATTTGTTTAATATCTTTTAAAATAATGTTAGAATTTTATAAAATTACAAACCGCATTGTTCTTATATTTGACAAATTTATAGTCTATATGATACTATTTAGTTGGGAGTTAAAAATGAAAGGAAAATATGTAAATGAAGAAAATCATCAAAAAATAAAAGGAAAACTCAAAACGGCGGGGAAAATTTTACTTAGCGTAGGTATTGTTATCTCAATTACAGGCATTATACTATTAATTCTTGGATTTGCTAATTTTGGAGATTTTTCGTCAAATAATGATATGGTGATGTTTATAGTTGGTGGCTTTTTATTTGCTATTGGCTTTGCCATGCTCGGAATTGGTATATACGCAACATTTTTTGCACATGCACGAGAAATCGGCTCTTACACTGCAAGTTCTGTAGCACCTGTGCTTAAAGAAACAACAGAATATATAGCGCCAGCAGTCAATAAATCAGTTGGCAACCTTGCCGAATCAATTTCTGAAGGAATTGCCAGCGGAAAAGCAAAAGGAAAAGATGAAGCAATAACTTGTAAAAAATGCGGGGAGAAAAATGAAAAAGGCTCAAAATTCTGCTCGAAATGTGGTAAAAGCATAGAAACCGAAAAGGTCTGTTCAAACTGCGGAAAGAAAATTGAAAATAATGATAACTTTTGCCCACACTGTGGACAGAAACAATAAAAAAACATATTGAAAAACAATATGTTTTTTTATTGAATATAAATCTTTTATCCATTCTTTTGTGATTTTTTTGATGCTTTGTTTTCACTAAAGATTGCTTTATAAAAATCTTTATTTTGTTCAAATTCTTTGTCTAAAATTGCCATAACTTCTTCCACTTTCATAATCATCCTCCTATTTTATTTTGTCAAGTTCTTCGTTGATATAATCTTTTAAATCTTTATTTTCACCATCTTTTGATGAGAATACAAGAACTACCACCTCCTTATATACTTCATTTCCAAGACTTTGCATTTTTTCCTTACCAAAAAGATAACTTGAAAAAGCACAAAATCTAATAAGCGGCAAAATATCTATTAAATCTTGTGAATCTGTTATATTTAGTTTTTCTAATTCCTTAGTAAAATTTGCCACTTCTTTGGCATAATATTGTTGAAAATAATTTGAGGTTTTACTGTCTTCACTGTCTTGCTTTTTATCTTCTGATATACCCATTTTAGCAAACCACATCTTGGCAAATGATTTATTCACGGCCTCTAAATTATCAAACGTAATATTATCATATTTAAGCTCTAAAGCATAAATAGCTAACTCTATTTCTTTTTCTACTATATCTATACTTAAATTTATTTTTTCTGCATATCTTGTATAACTATCTGAATTAATATCTTTCAGAACCTTTTCTCTTTCTTTTTCATCTTTATACCATATTTTATTATTTTTATCCATAAAAACCTCCCATATATAGCCATATCATAACACGGGGGGGGGATTTGTCAAGACTTTTTTAAAAAATTTTAAATTTTTTGAAAATGTTTCTTAAACATTAATTCAAAATGTCTAAATTTAAAAACACAAACATTCAAATTCTTGCATTTCCAAAAAAACTATGCTATACTTAAAAAAGATTTGTTTCCGTAGCGTAATAGGATAACGCAGTGCCCTCCTAAGTACCGATTTGGACGAAAATAAAACCTCAATTCGTCCCTAAAACACTGACAATTTGCAAGTAATCAAAAATCACACAAAACCAAAGTTCACCAAAAGTTCACCCAAGCACCAATAAAAAACCGTTATGAGGGTATAGCTCAGCTGGATAGAGCGATCGCCTCCTAAGCGATAGGTCAGCAGTTCAAATCTGCTTACTCTCACCAATTTATAAGGAAAAGGCACCTCATTTGCGAGATGCCTTTTACATTAGAACTCTTCAATTTCACCAAGATTATCAATAGTTCTTCTATTATTATCTGTTCTAATATACTTTTCTCCATCAACTTCAATTACAAGGACATCATAGCCAATATAATAAGTTCCATTTCTCTTATATACCGTCTTAAAGTTTTTTCTTTGGTTTTCGATTGCATTTATTATTTCCATTCTAGACCAAATTCTTTCAGCTCCAAAATATCCCCCGTTATTAGGACATACTTTTGCTGAAAATATAACCTGATTTCCTTTATAGTTGGTTGAATAGTGAACAGCTTTAATATAAAAATCTGTCATATTATCTTCCTCCTATTAAGATTTTATGATAAAATAGGAGCACAGCTGTTGACTTAATTGATAAAATTTGATAAAATAATATCAGCGTAGATACTGGACTCCGTCTTTTATCTTGTTGCCTTTGGAACTGGTACTTCTAAAGGCTTTTTTTGTTCTATTATTTTTTTCACCTCCTTTCTTTGCATAGAACGAGCAAAAGTTTTTTATTATATAAACAAACCGTCAACTAATTTGATTATATCTAATTCAGAATAGTTTTTATAAGATTTAAGTTAATTGGGGAGGTTGTCCCTTCTATTTCTTTTTCAAATATTTTGGAAAGCTTTACATCTTTTCTTATGACTTTTTCGGTTTTACTAATTTGGGCTAGTGAAGAAATATTGGATTTTCCCCACATTTGATCCTTTCTTATTAAGAAAACTTGATCTTTTCTAAATTTATAATCAATCATATTTATGTTTTGAGTTGTAAAAATTGCTTGAGCTTTATTTTTGTTAACATCATTATCATTAAACATATCAATAATTAACTCACATACATTTTTGTGTAAAGATGTTTCCATTTCATCAACCAATATAACTGAACCCTTATCTAAAGCTTGTTTGATATAAAGCATTAAAAATATAATTTTCTTTTCACCTTTGGATAATATTCTTGAACTAGTATCAAATATTGAGTATTTAAAATCACCTGTTTGTTTTCCGTCACTATTAAAGATGTTAAAAATTCCAATTAAATCTTGAGCAAATACCCCATTTTGCAAAATAGTAATTACGCCAGGCAACCCATTAGGATATTTTTTATTCAATGTGTTAATTGCAACTTGTGGAGTTCGTAGTTCTTCCGGCATGATATCTAATTGATTACTACTCTTTACAATTCTTGAAAGAGGTCTAGTATATGCACTTATTATCTTAGTAACAAAATCTAGATCTTTTTCAGTAATTAGATTTAAATCAATCATAATCTCGGTATCTGCTTCAATAATGCATAAATTATTGAACCAATTCTTTACAGGATTAATAAGATCTAATATAGTATCATTTAGGTTTGAAGTAAAAAGATAAGAGATCAGTAAAAATTCTTTTTGTGGCTTTATGAAATTAAACAAATTCATAATAGAATTATCTCCCTCAACAATTTCATCAAAATTGCGGTGAAAGATATACTGTGAAAAAGCTAATCTATTTTTACCGTTATTTAATCTTTTTGATAAGGTTTCTTTTCTTACAAAAGGAATATCTTTGTCCACATCAAGTTCAAGCTCATAAGAATAATTGCTATTGTCATTTGCTATAAACTCAAGGCTAAAGCAAGTTGGTTCGTTTTTAGCCTCATCAATAAATTTAAATTTCTCTGATGCAAAAAATGAAGTCTGCTTGTTGTTTTGGAAATTAACATAAGATTGCTTTATTAAATATGTAAGATATCCTAAAGAAGCGACAAAGTTAGATTTTCCAGCGCCATTACATCCAAGCAATATAGCTGATTTTAATAATTTATTGCTTTTAGTAGCAATAGAGTCGTCTATCTCTTGTAAATTTTGTTCATTGTCATTGTAAGATTTTGCCGCCATGCTAAATTCTTGCATATCATAATAACTTCTAAAGTTCTTAAAAGAATAATTTACTATCATTTTCTTACCTCCACGCCTAAATATTATCATTTTCAAAAGCACATGTCAAGAAAATTTTAACAAAAAATCAAAATTTTGTTGTTTTTATAACAATTATTGCCATTTTAATCAAAAATTTTATTTATAATCTCGCTCGCGTGTATATCCGAGTTCTTTATAAAGTGGCTGTAGAAGTCTGAAGTTGTACTGGCTTTTGAGTGTCCTGCACGGGCAGATACTGTTTTCATATCTACTCCTGCTACCAATTGTAAGGTTATGTTTGTGTGTCTTAGGGAGTGAAGAGTTACTTTTGGCAAGTCAACTTTTGCCAGTGTCTTTTGTAGCCACACTCTGAATAACCCAGGGGATATATCTGTGCCATCTTCTGTGCAGAATAATCTATCGGTATTTCCAAGTCTATCTCCAAGATATTTCTTTTGGTTTAGCCACCAAGTTTCATATTCCTTTAAGTATTCAATTAGTTTATCTGGCATTGATATTGTTCTTTTGGAGTTTTCAGTTTTTGGCTCTTTGGTTATAAGTCCAAAGCCTATAATGTCTTGAACCGACCTTGCTATGGTCATTGTCTTGTTTTCGTAGTCAATATCTTTCCATTCTAGTCCTGCAAGTTCGCCACGTCTTAATCCCATAAATAGTACTGTGAGTAATGCTATCTTCCATCTAGGGTTTGGTTCTGTGTGTAAGTAGTTGGCTAACACCTTAGCTTCTTTATCGTTTAGTATTTTAACTTCTTTTTTATATCCTTGTATTGGTGCTATATAGTCACGAGATGCGAAGTTGTGTTCAACCAGTCGTTGTCGCTTTGCATCGGCTAGTATTGTTGCTAGTGTTCGTTTTAGTTTCATTATTGTTTCTTTTGCATAAGCGTGGCTTTGTATTTCTGTTGTAAAGTAGTCATCATATTTTAATCCTAGTGCATTACATATTTTTTCTGCATTTTCAATTCGTATGCAGTATCCTGCATTTGCTGATGCTAGTATTGATTTAGATATTCCAATCTTTTTTAGAGCATCTACTTGCTTGATGCAATGAGATTTTAAGTATTGGTTAAGGTCGCCAGTAAGCCTTGCAGTTTTCTTTTCGTATCTCTTCATCATCATATCATCTAGGAAACCTTGCACCATTACTGGTGTTATTTGGTTAAGTTTTATATTGCCGAAATATTTATAGAATTTTTTCAAGCAATCTCGCCCCTTAACATAGTAGTTAAGGGAACGAGTGTTCTTAATTTTTTCTAGCCATCTTTCAGCATAATCTATAAAGGTTATATCATTGTCTACTGCTAGTAGTCCATTTAGTTGTTTGTTAAATTTTTCTTCTAGTTCTAGTGCAATTCTTTGAAGCCCTTTCTTTGCTTGTGTTTCAGTTAGCTCTAGTGGTTTCTTCCAGGTTATTGCTTTAGCTTCGAACTTTCCAGTTCTTAGGTTCTTTGCTTTTACTTGAACTCTATAAGATATTGTTCCATCTAATAATTTCTTTTTCTGTATACATGCCATATTTATTTCTCCTTTTATCTCATAATAACTTGTTCCATTGGTAAGTCGTAATCTTCACTACGTAAATATGCCATTAATGAATCATAGTCAATTAGTATTTTATTTCCAGTTTTAAATGAGCGTATTTTGTAGCTGTTTGCAAGTTTTCTAATAAGAAAATCGCTAAGCCCACTGTTTGGATCTTCTTGTTTTAACATTAGTAATGTTTCATTTATTGTTCTAATTCTTTTCATGATACCTCTCCGTGTGCTGATGCTCACTAGATTAGAGGTTCTATGCGAAACAAAAAGTACCGCAAAGAACTTTACAAGTCCAGTGAAACAGCAAAATAAATTAAAATAAAATCCTTGTATCTTTGTATCCTTGAAATTTTGTAATCTTGTTTTCTTGTATCTTTGTAACTTTGTATCTTTGTAATCTTGTTTGAATGCTCAAATTCCTTGCAAAAACCCTTTCAAATCGCTTGAAACAATCCTTCTTGGATAATTTATCCATTTTGAAATAAAGTTGGCGACAATCGTTTTTAACAGCTTTCCAAAACATAAAATTGCCGACTATCAAATATTTTGAATATTTTTGATTCACATTTGATTTATTTTAATTATTTTTCACAAAATCAAAATCATTATAAATCCCATATTTTTAGACTCTTTTGAGCCATTTTCTTTTCATTTTTTTTGATTTTTTATTAGATTTTTGATTTTGCGAATTTTTGTGTGAGATTGCCGCCCCGCTCATAAAAGAGTTTTGCTTAGAGATTTGACCGCCCCTAGGGGGTATTAAATAAATTTTGAGACAGCTTCTTCAACTATTGAAGTGAATTTATCCATAAAAGCCTGTTCGATACGTCCTTTCCATTTAACTCTGAATATAATTCCATCATCTTCTAATTGAATTGCTTTGGTAACATGAAAGAATAACTCGTAAGATATTTTACTTACTCTTTCTTTTAATAACTCATGTAATACTTTATTGAAAATTTCTAAATCAAGCTCTCGTATACGCTCGTTATTAATTTTTATTTTTATTTTATTATTATCATAATTATCTATTGTAGGAACTTTGCTTCCGACATCTAGGCAAGAAGTTGCTTGTCCATTTGTGCCGTTAAGCAAATCATTGCCAAATAACTTATTAAAGTCCACATATAGATACATTTGATTTTTCAGTTCAGAGAACCTTTCAACTATTCCTTTCTTTTCCAGACATATAATCATATTTCTCAATTGTCTTTCCTTTATTCTAAGGATAGGTAGGTCGCCCAAAACTTTGTTATAAGTAAGTCTACAATAAAATCGTTCTCCTTTTCTTTGTCTTTTAATTCGATCTGTATGGAAGAATTTCAACATATAATCAAGCAATAATAATTCGTTTAATTTTAAGCCGAACTCTAATGCTTTTTCTTGTTCAAATTCAAATATGAAATTTCTCATTTTATCTCCTTTATTAGATTTTGTGCCAACATTAAGGTTGATCAAGTCTTAACTTTGGCTATATTTTAACGACGGCTGCAGTCCATCGGTAAAACCGATATTGGTTGATTTTTATACTTATTCTAGCAAAGCCTTATTACCACCATTTGGTGAAGCGTGAAATATTTTTTCCTAATTTTATCAATCTCGCTGTAGCACCATTTGATAACGCGGCAAAACTTTTTTGAAAATTTTCATGACAATTTTACATTTGTCGAGTGCTTACCATTTGAACATTCGAAAAAAATTTTTCTCATTCTTTATCTCCTTTTGCTATATGATACATTTTCAACTCGGAAACCATTGTTCCGAATAGAATATATTTTTTGTTTTAACTCTTTCGATCGGAACACGTTTTTCCTATCGGCAAATCTTTTTTAAATTTTATCAATCTCGCTTTATCAACGTTTGGTCAAACGAAATATCTTTTTTCTTTATCATGGCAACAAAGTCGCATCACACACGTTGTGTGCTACGGGATTTATTTTTTATAAAATCTTAAACTCTTTGTTACACACATATCTTGTGGATCATAAAAATTTATAAAGTTATTTTACAATTCCCGCTGGCTCACCATTTGAACCAACGGGAAATTTTTTTGTTTTTTTCTTATAGTTTATCAAGCCCACTGTCAACACATTGTTTACATTAAAATTTTTTCTAACAAAAAAAAGAAGTTTTTACAACTTCTCTTATCGGCAATTTCTTTCTTTATACTTCTATTATACGGGATTGGTCACGGTTTTTGTATTCATTTTGTTCCCTTTTATTTCACATCGTGCCCACTTTATAAAATTTGCTAATATTTTAATACCAAAAGGTTGAAAAAATAAAATGAATGTTGTTTTATCTAGGTATAACTACTATAAAAATCTGTTTTTGATCATAAGGTGTCACACGTATCACAGGTATCATTTTGTGATACTAGTGATAAACAACACCAAAATCCTTTTTACCTTTTTAAATTTTTTGCATTTTTAGGAGTGATACCTTAGTGACACCTTGGTAGCACAAGGTATCACTACATTTTTATTGCTAAAACCCTTATTTTTAGGCACTTTTTCAATTTTTAGTGATACCTGTGATACGTGTGATACCTTAATATTATATTTGCAATAAAAAAGAACAGATGGTTAGTCCGTTCTTATAAATTTACCCAAATTATAACACCATTAGGATGCTTATATCGTCTAGATGTTTCATATCTTTTAGCATTTGTGAGAATCCAAGCATAAGTCTTTTTGTAGGGAAGAGAATCAATATCTTGAATGGTGTGTTTATCAATATTGTTTTTGTAATCTTCTAATGTTAATTCTTTGCAATCTATAATCTCGCAAGAACCTACAACTAAACCGCTACCACTTTGTATAAGTTCTATTTGTCCTCTAATGTTGGTTTTGCTTCCACGAATTTCCCAAACTTTACTTCCATTTAATATATAATCAATCCACGGTTTTTTAATAATTAATGCTTTCATAAAGATTATAAAACAATCCTTTTCAATGATTGTTCAAGATCAGCAGAAGAAATAACTTTGGAATTTTGATTAAAGAACGACCTAGCATTATATTCTTCTTGGCTAACAACGACATAAATGCCATTTTTCTGTAAAATATTATTCAACTTATCTTCGTTAAGATCAATACCTAAAGTTATAACAAACATATAATCAACATCTAATTTTTCTACATCTTCCAAGTTTTGTTTATATCTTTCTCTTAAGGTTCTTTTAGCACTTACTCCACATGGTTTATTGTTAAGAATAAATGTGTTATCGTATTCTACAGAAGGTATTTTTGAGTCATGAGAATGACCATTTAACTTCTCCACAATTGGCGATAACATTTGAGAAACCCTGCTTTCATAACTTGAACCAGCATCAGATTTAATACTTTGATTCATTGATTCGTCCATTAAGATATGAAACATATTATTTACATTTAATTTGTAAATTTTTGTTAGCTTTTTAATTTTAGTTGAAAAGTTTTTAACAATCTGATCGCTATTAGACAAAATAAAATCAGATTTTCTAGTAATATCAGAAAATGCAAAAAGGAGAAGTGAGCTAATAACCCTTTGACCATAAGGCAAATGTAATCCAGACATATCATATTCAACGCTTAATTGGTCGCTAATTTCTCTCAATTCTTTTTTGTATTCATTTGCGGCATAAACTTTTGATTCTTGCAATATTAGGTCTTTGACCATTAAAAGGTCAATTGCTAAATCTAAAAATGCACACCACATTTTAGAATTAATAGATTCAATTGTATTAAGAAAATAATTTAATGATTCGTATTTTCCTGTATTTGATCGTACAATAGAAGTATTATCCAAAATCAGAGTCTTTACTAATGATGTGTCGTTTGCTATTTTTTCGGAGTTTGATATAAGTACATTTTGTATATTGATTAGTTGTCTATCATTTAGTTGGCATTGTATAAGCAACTTCAACATCGTATAAAAATCTAAATTATTGTTATATTCTGTAGATTGAATGTTTATCTTTTTCACTTGTTTCATTAATAATTTTCTCCTTTTAGTGATTTTACTATATTTATTGCAACAGCTTCTATCATTTTTGTAGGAACAGAATTACCAAATTGCTTGTAGCATTGCATATCGCTACATACCAACTTAAAGTCATCTGGAAATCCTTGTAATCTAGCAGCCTCTCGTGGTGTTAATTTTCTTGGATTTTTATTTTCTTGTTTAACTAAAATTTCTGAACCATCTTTATAATATCTGGCAGATATTGTACTTGTATATTCCGAATTTTCATCAAATAATGAATAACCAAATCCATTTCCTTTCTTTTTATTTTCCTCTTTTCTTCTTTGATGACTAGCCCAGATTTTATCAGAAATAGTATATTTATCATCAACATTGCTTTCTAATATATCGCCTAGGCGTGTTTTAATACCAGTAGGCTCAGGGAATTTGAATTCAATAGAATGATCAAGAAATCCTACAATTATAATTCTTTCTCTATTTTGAGGCATGCCAAAATTCTTTGCATTTAACACTTTATAATAAACTTTATAATTTAACTCATTTTCTAATATATCTAGAATAGTTTTAAATGTCTTTCCTTTATCATGATTCATTAAGCCTTTAACATTTTCTAGCATAAAACATCTAGGCTTATGATACTCTAAAATCCTCTGTATTTCAAAGAACATTGTGCCTCTAGTATCTTGAAACCCTTGTCTTTTTCCAGCTATAGAAAACGCTTGGCATGGGAATCCTGCCAATAAAATATCAAAGTTTGGAATATCTTTTTCACTTATTTGAGTAATATCGCCACTTGGGGTTTCATTAAAGTTTGCATAATAAGTGCTTATTGCATGCTTATCAATTTCCGATGAGAATACACATTTACATCCTAAGTTGTCAAAAGGTCGTCTAATACCGCCAATACCAGCAAATAAATCTATAAATTTATAATCTTGACGATCAACATCCAATAAAAGATTTGCATCAATATTATAAACTTTTGCAATATTTCTTAAATTCTCATAGCTTGGTTTACTTTTATTTGCCAACCAGTCGCTAACTTGTGCTTGGGTAGAATTGATGCTTTTTGCAAACATAGTTTGGTTTAGATTGTAATCAATAATTGTTTTTTGTAATAGAGCTGCTAAGTCCATATTGTTTTTTTTCTCCTCAGATACATTATAACACACTTTATGATAAGTTGTATCATTTTTATAGGAATTCCTATAAATTTTATAATTTTTTTCTAAAGACTTGCAAAATAATTGAAAGTACGGTAAAAGACAAACACCTATAAGGAGGTGTTTATGAAAAAAAATGTTGAACTTGTGGATTTAAGTTTTATGAATTCACATGAATACTTTGAGAACTCAGTTGATATTCAACACATAAAAGAAGATTTGATTTCAACTTTTATACCAAGCCAAAAGGCTATATTTGAAAATTTGATTAACCATATCAACAAACTTCACAAACTTGATATTGAAGAACATATTGTACACACCTACAAAATCTGCAAAGATATGTTTAAGTTGAGGTAATGATATGAAGACACGATTTATATGTAATGTTTCTAATGCTAGGTTGCTTAGAAATAGAATTGATAAGTATGAGGGCTTTGAAGCTGAATATGTGGTTGAGCGGGTTGTTTATCTTTCAAGACGAGAGTTTATACCTTTTCGTGAAAGATTGTTAGAAGATGAACCCAATATTGCCAAGTATCAAGAAGATATGTTTATCGATGAAAATGGTATTTTTCATGTTCTTATGTATTGCTGTATTCAATGTGATGTAATGGTATTGGTATATAGCGATGGAGAAAATTATCCCAAGTATTGTTCTATAAAATCTAATGGAGGTGTGAAAGTTGAACCACGTTTTACAGCTAGTCAGAGATATTCTAGAAAGTGAGAAGATGTCTGCTGAAATGCAATTACAATTAAACAAAATTTGTGAACTAGAAGACACTTTTGTTAAAGGCTTTTCAAAAGAAAAATGGAAGGAATACTTTAATTTAGACATAGAAAAAGGTCAACTTCACAACCTTGAAATTGATCATGTAATTGAGATTACCTACAAAGTTTGTAAGGAATTACTCAAATAAAGTGTTGAATTTATAAAAATTTTATAATAATTTGCGATTATAGTGCAAAAATTGTATTTTTGTGCTATAATTTTTTTAGGAGAATTTTATGATTACACCCTTTTTAAGATGGGCTGGTGGTAAACGCTGGTTAATTAACGAAGTAAATGATTTGATAAGAGGCTACGAATTTAATAATTATTATGAGCCTTTTCTTGGTAGTGCTGCAATATTTTTTAATATTGAAGCTTCTTTTAATAAATGTTATCTTAATGATATGAATAATGAGTTAATCTTAACCTATAAACAAGTTAAAGAAAATAAGGGCTCTGTTATTAAATATTTAAGACAATTTCCAAATGAAAAAGATTTTTATTATGATATCAGAAAAAAACGATTTAGAAGTTTAAGTAAGCAAGCTGCTCAATTCATTTATCTAAATCACACCTCCTATAATGGCATTTATAGGGTTAATAGTAAAGGCGAATATAACGTTCCTTTTGGGTATAAAAAGAACTACACAATCGATGAGCAATCACTTAATATATGTTCTGAAACGTTACAAAACTCAGTTCTATCTTCAGGTGACTTTACATGCTTTATAGATCAAATCCAAGAAGGAGACCTAATATTTTTAGACCCACCTTATACTGTTTCTCACAATAATAATGGGTTTATAGAATATAATAAAAACTTATTTTCATTAGAAGATCAAATAAGATTGAGTGATTTTATAGATAAGATAAAAGAAAAAAAAGCTTATTATATATTAACAAATGCTGCCCACAAAAAAATTGATGAAATTTTTGAGAAAGGTGATTACAAATATGTTCTTAATCGCTCTAGCACTATAGGTGGAAGAAATGCAAAGCGAGGACAAATAGAAGAATATTTATTTACAAATATTAAAAGGAGAAATTCTAGTGATAATTAAACAAGCCCTAGACTTAAATACAGATCAGAAGAAATTATTGACAATTGTAAAACAAAAGTTTGTTCGCAAAACAATTCTAAAAGAAGAAATTTCTAATTTCGAATCACAAGGATTTATTGTATCTTCGAAACAAAAATCAAAAGCAATCGTGAAAAAACTAAAACCAGAAATAGAACTCGGTTATTATTCGTTTATTCAATTGTTTTGTGAAATGGGTTTCAATGTTATTCCAAATTTACCACACTCTTTTAACGATGAAACAAAAGATATATCAGATTTTGGTTTTATTGCTGAAAATAATGAATGTGTTTTAATTTGCTATTACTTATATTCTGATGCCAAAAAAGAATTAAGTTCTTTTGAAAACGTTTTAGGAAATATTAAAACAAATTATGGTGAATTATTAAAAGAACTTAAAAAAATATTTACTGGCGACAAAAAATTTAAGGTTATCCTTTGCACAAAAAACTATGCCATTTCAAAAAGTGACGTTGCGCTTATTGAGGGACAGAAATATTTCTATATCGATGATGATAGATTAGAATATTATATTAATTTAAACAAGCATCTCGGAAATGCATCAAAGTATCAATTATTAGGTAATCTGTTTTCAGGACAAAAGATTGCAAACTTGGATGAAGTAATACCTGCCATACAAGGCAAAATGGGAGGACTGACATATTATTCTTTTTCTATAGAACCAGAAAAGCTATTAAAAATAGGATACATACTTCATAGGACGGATGCAAACAGAAATGATATGCCTACATATCAAAGACTTATTAAAAAATCAAGATTAAAACAAATAGAAACTTTTATTAATAATGGAGGATTCTTTCCAAACTCTGTTATTATAAGTATTGATACAAATAAAAAAGGGTTAACATTCTCGTTATCTAGTTTACAAGACGAAGCTTCGATCTCAAAAATAGGTTTGTTAAAACTCCCTCAAAGATATAAGTCTGTTTATATTATTGATGGACAACATCGTCTTTATGGTTATGCAAACACTCAATATAAAGAAACAAACACCATTCCTGTTGTTGCATTTTTAGATTTAGCAAAAAACGATCAAATCAAATTGTTTATGGAAATTAATGAAAATCAAAAATCGGTATCAAAAAACCTTAGAACAACATTAAATGCAGATTTGTTATGGGATTCTGAAAATCCAACCGAAAGAAACACAGCACTTTTCTCAAGAATTGCCCAAGAGTTGGGAGAAAATACAGACTCTCCTCTATTTGATAGAGTTATTATTGGTGAAAATAATAAAACAGATAAATGTTGTATTACATTAGATACAATTAGGGATGCTTTGGATAAATCTGGTCTGTTTAATAAATATAAAGGAACAGAAATTGAGCGCTCTGGTATTTGTGACTTAAATAATAATGATAAAAACTTTGACAATATATTTACTTTATTAGTTAGTTCTTTTAAATATATTAAACAAAGTGACATTGAAAATTGGAATAAATCAGAAGATGAAAACAAATGGGTATACAATATTTCAATTTACGGAATTATAAGAATAATTTCTGACATATCTAATGTCTTATTAACAACTAACCTATATAGTCAAGACAAAATTAATGAGCATTTTGAAGATTTTAAACCTTATCTGGATGCAATAATTCAAGGTGTAAATGATTTGAATGATGAGCAGAAGAAAGATTTAAAAACTTCTTATGGTGGCGGAGGCCGAATTAAGTATTGGAGAACATTACAAGGTTTTATTTTAAGTAAATTCCCAAATATTATTTTTGATGGATATGACGAGTGGCAAAAAAATAATACAAAACAATTTAATACTCAAGCATTTTCTTTAATAAGTGATATCGAATCTCGCTTAAGTATTGATATAAAAAATGAATTAATTATTAATTTTGGAGCAACTAAATGGAAAAAGGTTGGTATACCCCAAGAATTATTAAAAAAATTAAGAATTTTAAAAACTGAAAAAGAGTGTGAGGACCCTGATATAGATATAGATGAATGGGATTGCATGCATCTTATTGATTACAGAGATGTTATTATAAATAATTGGCAAAACATATTTGAAAAATTATACACGGTTCAAAATTCAAAAGGACGTTCAAAAAAAGATAAAACAGAATGGTTAGTTAATCTTAATAGAATAAGAAACAATATCGATCATAATAGAAGTGTTTCTGAAGAAGATTTCAAATATTTAAACAACATTTATAATTGGCTTATAAAGTAGAACTGCACCCAAATGGAGAAATTATGCAAAAGTGCACCAAATCGTCACCGTGATTTTGAGTTGGTTTGATTAAAAGTTGGAAAAGATAGTCAATTTGATTGAGATTTTCTGTCAAATTGATTATAATTTTGATGATAATTGATAAAATGAGTGATAGAAAGGTTATTTTAATGATTTTCTATTGCTCCTAAGCTCTAGATGTGGGTTCGATTCCGGGCGGGAACACCAAAATAATTTTAATTAAACATATTATTAGATGCATTTTTTTATTCTAGATGTATTTTTTATTCTAGATGCATTTTTTTATTCTAGATGTATTTTTTATTCTAGATGTATTTTTTATTCTAGATGTATTTTTTATTCTAGATGCATTTTTTTATTCTAGATGTATTTTTTATTCTAGATGCATTTTTTTATTTTAGATGTATTTTTTATTTAATAACAACTTATTTGCCGTATAGGCAAATTTGAATAGTGAATCTTTGATACAAAATCGGTTTGAAAATGTGTAAAAAGCTTTGCTTGCAAATGGCAAAGTTTTTTCAAATTGAAAAGTTTAAAAATATTTTGAAAAATATTGTAAAATTATTTGGTTTTTTGTAAAATTTATGCTATAATTAAATTGTCAGTTTAAAAGTTATGACTCTTTTAAACTGATATAATGAATGGAATGTTTAAGAGTGTTTTCGTTCCAATTTCATTATTCGTATTTTCTGCTTTAACACTCCAAAAGCAAAAATACATAACGATTACATGTCCTTTTGTACACTTTAAAACACTCTAGAGCACATACTCTTGTGCTCTTTTTTATTACAAAATTTAATATATAGAAAAAGACTGACAAAAATCAGTCTTTTAAGCTTTTATAAGATTATGTTAAATCTTTTAACTCCAATACCACACCAGCATAGGTTGTACCTAATGGTAACATCAAATACAAATAGTCACCTTCGAAGTGATTTCCTCCCATTGGGTTTACCATTGTCATACTATCATACTCAGTAGAAGTTAAAACTGCAGTATTTCCAGTGTTAGACATATATATTGCTGTTCTCTGATTTATAAAATTATCAAATGCAGGATTATATGTGCTAAATGGAATATTTGTTGAACTACTCTCTCCTATAGAAAAATCTGAATAAATTTTGTATTTAGTAGATGATAAGTATCCAGAGTCCATTGACAAAGATATAAGATTCATAGCTGTTTTTTGACTTCCACCTTCAGTTGAAACGTCAAAGAAAATTGAATTCTTAAATTTATCCTCCATAACTCGATTCATTTCTGGAAATGCTGCAGCGATTAATGTTGCTTGTTGCATAATAAACCAAGCCTCGTCACCCACAACATAGTTTTCTATTACTGTGTTAGTATCTACATCAACTCCAGCTGCTCTGTCAACTGTTTGCTCTTGATCATTATTTGTTTCACTTATCAAGAAGATAGCAGGCCCACCAAATCTCTTAAACTCAGAGTTAGAAATTTTGTTGCAGTCGGAAGCATAAGCAAATATAGCACTGTTAAAGCAGTCATAAGTTTTAACTTGATTAAGGTAGAAATTACCTACACCTGTTTGAGTATCGGAAATTTTACTTTCACCATACCAAGCAATTAAGAAGTTTTTAGCAATAGCATTATCAACATCAGTGGTTGCATGAATTGATTTAAGGAAGATTAGTGTACCTGAAGCTTCCATAACTTTTCTTGTTTCTTCTGTCATGCTATCTGGATCATCTGGATCGTATGCACTACCACCAGAAATAACACCGCCAGTGTTTCCCATTAAATTGACAT
Source organism: uncultured Clostridia bacterium (assembly GCA_944349415.1). Lineage (GTDB taxonomy): Bacteria > Bacillota > Clostridia > Christensenellales > UBA1242 > Caccovivens. Next base: position 3,283 of record CALVMX010000002.1, on the reverse strand, counting down.
TCTTAAATGTAGCACGATAGGTTGTAGTATTATCTAATAATCCCATAAACCCAAAAACAGTTGAGTGCCCTGCTCGATAAGTAGACTGATTTGCAGAATATAGGGTTAGATTTCCACCATCATCAGCTCCTGAACAAAAGGACAAGCCAACAGGAATTGGATCAACCGCTGGGCTTGTTTCAGTAGCTTCTCTTCCACCAAAGTTTAATGTGAAATAGTTTCCATTAAATGTGAAATCATTTGTCAAATAATAATTATAAAGAATGGAGAAATCTCTCAAACTGCCAACTGGATAATCTCCCACAAGAGCTTTATTAGCCTCTGCTTGACTTACAAAATATTCCTCTGGCAAATCTTCAGGAGAAACATCAATGTTTCCATGTAAGAAAATAGCGTTTACTTTCGTTAAATTGGTATACCCTTTCTCTGTTAAAAATTCTGTCCAGATATCAGAATAATATTTTCTATCATACAGGCCTGTCCCTTGATTATAGAAAATTCTTTGAGACTTTTCGCGAGCATAACCATCTAAAGCGGATGTATCTTCAACAATATTTATAACTCCGAGATCCAAAGCTGTATACACATTCCAGCCGTCTTCCACTTTAAATTCGAAAGTTACAGGAGTTACAACACCGCCAGTATCCATTGTGTCAAAATCTGAAGGCAAAACTTCAATTTTGAATTCGTGACCTATTGCGGCTTCTGTGAAATCAAATTCAAAATCAGAGTATGTATAATAAGTGTCATCATTAAGTAAAGTTTGTGAACCATCTGCTAGAAGATAAACTTTTACAGTTGTGTTGTAAGTTTCTGGCACATAAATACCACTTTCATCAATAGCATCTTTTAAGAATAACTCAATTTCTGGTTTGAATACGAAGGCATTGTCGTCGCCAACTGTATATTTTTCAGATGTTGAATAGAAAGAATCTTCAGTTCCTTGTGCAGATATGCTAGTCTTGTAGTCTGTCACAAATTGAGGGTCAGCAAATAATGTAAGATCGTAACGATTCCAGTCGCTTTCAACTTCAACCGTTCCTACGCTGAAAGTTTCATCGTAACCAACCACTTTTACAGTGATTTCATAGGTGCCCAAAGTTAAATCTCCAGCAGTTTCGCTTGATAAACCGTCTGTGTAAATGACAAATTTAGTTCCAGGCTTTACGCTTTCTATTTCCACATCGATTTCATATACGGTCAATGTTTCGGTCAAGTGATTATCATATGTAACATCAACTGTGATGCCTTGCAAATTTACTGTGTCAGTTTCAAAGTATGAAGTGGTCAAGTTGTTTATTTTTACTTCTTCGACAGAAGTTGCTTCTGCACGAGTAACAGTAATTGTTCCTAAATTTAAAGAACCTTCATAGCCTACCACTTGTGCTGTTATTGTATAATCTTTAACGGTCAAGTTTCCAGCTTCTTCAGAAGAAAGTCCGTCAGTGTTGAGAATAAATTCTGTTTCAGTTTGTGCAGTTCCGTCAATAACATAAGAAGTTAAAATTTCACTTTCATGATTATTATAAGTAACTTCAAGAGTGATTCCATTCAAATTAACTGTATCTAAATTCTCATAAGCCAAGGTTAATCCATTAACTTTGAAAGAAGAAATGCTTGTTCTTGGAGCAAGAGTAACCTCAATTGTTCCAATATTATAACTTCCCTCAAAGCCGACAACTTGTGCGGATAGAGAATATTCTCTAATTTCTAAATTTCCATCAGTTTGAGTAGAAAATCCGCTTGTTGAGATAACAAATTCAGTTTCTTCTTGAACTTCGTCGACATTTACGTCTAATTCATAATTAGTTAAAGTCACAACTTCATGATTATCAAAAGTAACTTTAAGTGCAATGTCTGTCAAGTTTTTGTTGTCTGTGTTAAGATAACTCAAATCTAAATTTTCAGCAGAAACATTTGTGATGCTGGTTCTTGGAGCAAGAGTAACCTCAATGCTTCCGATATTTTCCAAAATTCCTGTCACGCCGACAACTTGAGCATCGATTCTATATGATTTAATTTCTAAATTTCCAGAAGTTTGAGTTGTGAGACCGTTTGTCAAGATGATAAATTGTGTATCTTCTTGCGCGTCCTCAGCGTCAATATCTACTTCATAATTTGTTAAAGTAATATCTTGACCATCACCGTATGTAACTTGTAAAGCAATGTTTTGAGCAAGCAAATCTTCGGCAATGTTTGTTGTGGTGGTGTTCAAATAACTTGAAGGTAAGTTGGTTGCACTATATGTTGTAATGTCGCTTGGAGTTGCCACTTTAACTTCCACGGTTCCAACTTCAAAAGTTCCGTCAAAGCCAACAACTTGTGCTGTTATGTCATAATTCCCTTCTTGTAGTTCGCCATTTGTTTGAGAAGAAAGCCCACTTGTTGCTAGCACGAACTGAGTGCCTTCTGAAACTTCTGCAGGATCAATTTCATATTCAGTTAAAGTTTCCTCGTCTCCATTATCATAAGTAACTGTCAAAGACAAATCCTCAAAATTTAAATCGTTAACAGTGTAATAACTTGTTTTTAAATTGTTTAAAACAACACTTTCTACACTTGTTCTTGGTGCATGGGTAACATTTATTGTCATAAGGAAAATATTACCGTCAAAGCCTACAACACGCACTGTTATGTTATAACTTCCCTCGGTCAAGTCCCCTGCTGTCTCTTGTGAGAGTCCGTCTGTATAGATAACAAACTGAGTTCCAGCCTGAACATCGCTGATTTCTGTGTCAACTTCAAATTCAGTTAAGGTGGCACTTTCGTGGTTATTGTAAGTTACACGAAGAGAGATATCTTCATTTTCAAGGTCAACTGTGTCTGTATGAACAAAACTTGTTGGCATGCCAGAAATATCTGCTGAGATAATGCTGGTTGCTTCTGCTAAAGAGACAGTAACAGTTCCCAAAGATAAAGTCTGATCAAAAGCAACTATATATGCTGTTATAGCATAACTTCTAACATCCAAATCGCCTGATATTTGAGCAGACAAGCCGTTTGTTTCGAGAATAAACTGAGTATCCTCTTTAACATCATCTATGTCCACATCAATTTCATAGTTTGTCAATTTTTCGGTCTGTTGATTGTCATAAGTAACATCAATTGAAAGACCTTCCAAATTTACTGTGTCAGTGTTGACGTAACTTGTCGTCAAAGCATTGACAACAAAAGAATCTACTCTTGTTGGATCGTTATCTCCACAAAAAGCCGCAGACAAAATTCCTACAAATGCTAGCATTACTGAAGCAACTATGGAAAACATTGCTTTTTTCATAATCTT
>CALVMX010000001.1 GCA_944349415.1 uncultured Clostridia bacterium | reverse complement strand
CATAAGGAAAAGGAGAGATTATGAATAAAATTGTCGAAAATTTTCAGCGTTTAGTTGATGCCGATATTTCCGTTTTCTCTAAAGAAGAAAAAATTGCCTACTATGAAAATATTCGAAAAAAAATGGACAAAATAATGGACGAAAGAGATATTGACTTAGATTTGTTTGAAGAACTTTTAGAAATAAAAAAGCAAGTTTTGGCAAAGGTAAACAATTTGAATAGATAGGTGAAAAAAATGACAGAAAAGAAAGGATATGTTAAGAAAAAGAAAGGCGTAAATCGCGTTGAAAAATACAATTTAAAATTCTATAACGAACATACAAAAAAAGAAAGAAAAAATGAGGTAATGTTTATATCAATTGATTCGTGCATTGCAATAGATATGGTGAAAATATTAAATGGAACCGCGCCATATAAAACCTCTCCGCAATATTACAGCAAGCTTAAAAGGTTACTGTCGCAAAGCATTTTCGGAAAAGGTGGGACCTTCAATAAAAGAGGGAATGTTTGCTTTTGCATCATGCCTCACGTTCTGCAAGAATTGTCTAAAGAAAATGGCGAGATTTATAGCAAAATGAAAAAATTTGTTGAAGAACGAACGATAGTTTTCAACATAGACTCAAGCTATAGACGCTCTTTTGATAGAAGAGTTGGCAAAATTGTGGAAGATTATTGCCATTTAGGTTATTTTTTGAGTGAAGACGGAGGACCTACAACTGATGCTTACAATGTTGCAGAACCTTCCTTTTTCAATTTAACTTTCTTGTCTAGAGATAGGCATGTTTGTAAAAACTTAAAAGACAAAAATCCAGAGAGAAAAATTCGAGATATACGAATGGTTAACCGCAAAGCCCTATCTTCCTGTTTTGATGGCGAACAAGCAGAACCTAGAAGAATCGACAGTGTTTTCTATTTACTTGATAATGGCAAAAGTTTGCCTAAATACATAAATGAAGACTATTTAATACCAAATCAACAAAGTCTTCTTTGGGCAATTAAAAACAACACATATTCAAATTATATAAGACTAGGGAGCGAAACCGAAAAATAACATAAAAAAGACTAGGATGCCTAGTCTTTTTTAGTTTTACAAGGTCACAACAAATAATACGAATTTCTTAGCTTGGTAAGGAAATTTAAAAAATGCAATTATCTTGTGCTTTCAAAGGTGCTTTTCATGTTGAAAATTACCACATAATTTATTTCAAACATAAAAAATACTAAAAAATTATGAAACTTGTGTCATTATTTTGCTTTATAATTTTCAAAACTAACAAATTTTGTAAAATCACTTGTAAAATAGATAGATTTTCGTCTATAATAAAATATATAGTGTAAATGAGGAGGAATTATGGCGACTTATTTCTTATGGGGAAGTATAGCACTTATTGTTATTGTTTTACTTATTGGATTTTTAGTGGGACTTAGAAGAGGCGTTAAACGTTCCTCTACTCATGTTCTTTTTGCAGTGGCAAGTGTGATAATTGCCTTTTTCATAACAAAGCCAATTACAGATGCCATAATGAATATTAACATCAATGTTGATGGAAGTATTGTTGCCATAAAGGACTATATTATCCAAATGATTTCGGAAAATGTGGTAGATTTATCCAACTTTGATTCTGCATCTAGTTTCATTCAAGGTTTGCCTACAGCTGTTGCAAATCCAATTATTTTCCTTTTACTTATGATTCTTGTCTACATTGTTATGGATATAATTTATTTAATTGTAGCTCGCATTAGTTTTGGAAAGAAGAAAAAAGACTTTGAAAATCACAAACCTCACAGAATTCCAGGTGCTGTTATTGGCATGGTGGAAGCCTTTTTGTTTATGATCGTGCTTTTTGCTCCTATCACTTCGCTTACGAACACATATTCAGAATTAGTTTCGCAAAGTGTGACATCTTCTCAAGAAAATGTAAATGGGCAGGCCGATGGAGAGAATAGTTATCTATTAACCATAGGCGATATGGCAAATCAAAATATGCCAAGTGCGGTAACGGAAGCGGTTGATGCTTTTAATAATTCTGCTATCGGCAAAATTTGTTCACTCGGCGGATTTGATGATGCCATGTTTGATGGGCTTTCAAATTTTGAAGTCAATGGAGAAGAAATCTGCGTCAGAGAAGAACTTATATCTTTGACCGACACCTATGATTCTTTCGTTATATTCTATAATCAAGCTGTTGTTGACCAAAATTTTGAAAACTTAGATTTCTCCACTTTGAAAGGCGCATTGACTCATGTTATTGAAAACAACCTTTTCAAAGCAGTTTTGGCAGATACTATCGGTGACGTAATTGTCAATTTTGACCAAATCAAAGAAGATATGCAACTTGAACTTCCTGAAATTGCCGAAGAGTTGATAAGCGCTCTTCAAACCACCTTTAGTGAGGAAAATTTTGATGCATATCAATATTTATCGAGTGACTTGTTAGCCATTTTAGATATTGCAGATGATTTTATATCTGGCGGTAGTATTTCCAAAATTCAAAATGTGGATATGGAAAATTTATCTTCAGTTTTAGAATATATAGTAAATGACAATGCTGTTCTATCTTCCAGCTTAAAAGCTTTTGCTGATTTGAATTTTGTTTCGGACACTTTGCCTATTCTTCTTTCTTATGCAAACGACCAATTATCTGCGAACTTTGAAAATGATCAAGGCTTAGTGGTGGCAATAAATGCAAATATAACAACCGAAGAATTGAAATCAACTATTTCTACTCTGTTTGAAGGCGACAATTCAATTATTTCACAAGTTAAAGACATCAATGATGAAAACAATATTCTTGCACTTCTTGAAAGTGAAAACATCTTAGATGATATTTTAAATATAAATGGCATTGCAGATGTTTTAGTCGATTTTGGTGCTATATTAGATGATGTAAATGGACTTACTCTATTTAGTTATGAGGCTGGCGGCGAAACAGTTAAAGCGTTTGAAAATCTCTTGATAATAAATGGTATTGACGTTTTAGGCGACACTGTTATAGATAGAACAGGTGGTGAGGAACAAGAAGTTGTTTTATCAACCTATGAAGGAGTGTTTGAATATTTAAGTCAACCTGTCGATCTTATAATTTCCAGCGGGCTTACTGATTTACTTCAAGACGGTGTAGATTTTGACACGATTTTAGATATAATGACGACAAACATCAGTGGAACTGAGGCAGAAGGCGACGAAAACTATCATTTCCTTGCTGACATTTTGATGCCATTCTATGAACTTGATGAAATGACAATTCAAGACAGCACATTAAAGGAACTCGTGTTTGACACAGTGGTGGATATGCTCAAGGAAAATCTCGGCGAATATGTCGACCTTGAAACAACTGCAGAAACCGAAAACTATGAGACTTGGGAAGCAAGACTTGTCTCTGTCGCTGAACTTATTGACAGTTTAAATGACGGAGAAATGGAAGTGGCAGGCCAAAGCGAACCTAAAACTTATCTTGAATATATGCTTTCAGACGGTGCAGACTATTTCGAACTTATCAAAACTATGAATGAAAATGGTGCGGTGGAAAAACTTCTCAACATAATTTTTGGAAACGAAATGTATAATCCAATTAACGTAACTATTTTTGATATGCTTGATACACAAGTTGGCGAGTTCACAGGTGTTAAACCGATAACAAATATATCAAATCTATATACTCAAAAAACAGAATATATCAATGTTATCACAACCTTAATATCCTCTCTCGACACCTTGTCCGCTCTCGACGAGGGCATCTTTACAGATCCAGACGCTGATCTTCTTGAACCATTCACAGCAATAGGAACAGTGCTTGATACATTAAAAACCTCTGCACAAAATGGAGTGTTTAAAGAAATTTATATTAATTTTGTTTGGTATATAACAGGCGACGAAATTGATTTCAACGAGCCTACATACCAACCAAGAGGGGAAACTTCATTTGAATATGCAGACAAAGTGAGAGAATATTTTGGTGTTGAGGACATTGAAAACGGATATTATAAACTTAATTTTAGCGAGGAAATTTCTTCACTTGTTGACTTTATCAAACTTGGAAATCAAATTGTTGAGAATTTGACAAATGCTGACCTTACAACAACTGAAGGAAGAGAAGAATTCGTGACAAACCTTAAAGATACTTTAGAGACTATCGAAAATCCTCAAAAAATAGTTGATAAGGCTACTGAAATTGTGGATGTAGTTCTGACGGAAGAGCAAAAAGCTCAAATTACCGAACAGGCGGAAGAAGTTTCACAAGCTATTGATGACTATATAGCGAACAATAGCGAAAGTCTGTCACAAGAAGTCCAAGATGCTTTGGCAGGTCTCAAAGACCTTTTTGGTCTAAATGTTACGGGGGCTTAAGTGGAATTTAAACATACACCGATTATGCTCAAAGAGGTTATGGACGGGCTGAAAATAAATCCAGACGGAATATATGTTGACTGCACTATTGGCGGAGCAGGGCATTCGTTTGAAATTGCAAAAAAATTAAGAAAAGGCAAACTCTATGGCTTTGACAGAGATGAAGAGGCCATAGAGGCCAGCCGAAAAAGGTTGCAAAAATTTGAAGATAATGTTGTTTTGACCAAAATGAACTATAAAGATGCTCCAAACTTTTTACGAGAAAATGGTGTCGAAAAAGTGGACGGCGTGCTTATTGATTTAGGTATTAGTTCCTATCAAATAGACGAAGGCAAGAGGGGTTTTAGTTTTCTTCATAATGGCAAACTTGATATGCGAATGGGACAGGATGAAGATACTTTGACGGCTTACGATATTGTCAATACATATAGTGAAGAAAAGCTTAGAGATATCTTCTTCAAATATGGCGAGGAGGAATTTTCAAAGGTTATCGCTAAAAACATTGTGAAAGCAAGAGAAACAAAAAAAATTGAAACCACCTTTGAGCTTCGTGACATAATTGAAAATAGTTTGCCGAAAAAAGTTGTATACAGTCGTGGAGGAGCAAGCAAAAAAGTTTTTCAGGCACTTAGAATTGAAGTAAATGAAGAACTTAATGAATTAGACAAATGTTTGGAAGCTTTTATTGAGCTTTTAGGCGCGGATGGAAGAATGGCGGTTTTGACATTCCATAGTCTTGAAGATAGAATCGTCAAAAATGTGTTCAAGCTAGAAAGCTCCGACTGCATATGCCCGCCAAAAACTCCTATTTGTATATGTCATCATAAAGCAAAAATAAAGCTCGTAAACAAAAAACCAATTATGGCGAGCGAAGAAGAACAGAAAGAAAACTCTCGCTCAACTTCGGCAAAACTTCGTATAGTTGAAAGGATTTAGTTAGGTTTTATTAAATCATAAAAAGCTAAGGAGGTTAATATATTATTATGGACAGGTCTAAAACTTTAGTGGAAGAGACAAAGGAAACTATTAAAGAAGAAGCTGTAGCCTCAGAAAAAGTGCATGAGAAAAAGATTTCCTTAAAAAAGGAAAGCATACAAAGGCAAGCAATTTCTTTTGTGGTGGAAAACAAGCAAGAAGATCCTGAGAACTTAAAAGTAGAGGAAGCGGAAGAAGAGGCCGAGCAAGAATCGCAACAAGCGGAGCCTATCAATTCCTATGTTTCTAATTTTGAAAACTTAACCATTTCTGATGTTAAAAAAGAAATTGAACAGCAAGAGAAAGAAAAGGTAAAAAAAGAAAAACAGGAAATTTTAGAAAAGTTTGTGGAAGAAGAAAGATCTCAAATAGAGCCACAAGCAGAGATAGCTGTAGAGACTGAAGAAGAAAAGCCTGTCAAAAAACTTGTTATTGAAAGACCAAATTATGATTTTATTCCAGAGAAAAAAGGAAAAGAAAAGAAAGCTAAAAAAAGCAAGTTAAAAACGGTGGCAGTGGCTTGTGCGCTTGCAGTAGCTACTGTCGGATGTGTGGCAGGCTCAGTTGTCATCGACAATATGCAATCTTCTTACATCGAACTTCAAGATGAATACAGCTTAAATCTTGTCACCTACTTAAGAAACATAAGCAATTTAAACGCCACCAACAGCAGTATGGACTTTCTTGAAACTTATCCTGAAGATTTGAACGATCCGTCATCTATTGGCGAGACTTCAAACTGGTTTGATAATTTGACGAATTTCATAGCAGGAATATTTGGAGGGTAAATGAAGACGCCTTACACCTTATATTCAATGCAAAAGAGAATTTTAGCAGTATGTTTAGTTTTAATTCTTCTCGCATTGACTTTAGGTGTGAGGCTTTTTATTGTTCAAATAATAAATGGAAAAACTCTCCAAATACGCGCTACTGATCAATGGACGCGAGATTTATCCTTGACCGCACCTCGTGGAACAATATATGATTCAACAGGCGATACGCTTGCCGTATCTTACACAACCTACAACGTCTATGTGCGTGGTAGAGAAGTGGAAGATGCCGAAGATACAGCTCAAAAATTGGCTACACTCTTAGATTTAAATTATGAAAGCACTTTTAAAAAAGTTTCAAACAAAAATATCTCGGAAAGTTTGTTGAAAATGCAAGTGGAAAGCGATGTAGCAGAAGAAATTTATAATCTAAAACTGGACGGAGTCTATCTTTCTGAAAATGTGGGACGTTATTATGTCTATGGAGACCTATTAACTCAACTTTTAGGATTTACTAGCATCGACGGAACAGGTCAGTCTGGAGTCGAAGCCTATTTTAATGATTATTTAACTGGTGTTGACGGCTATAGTTATGTGCAAAGCGACCTTCAAGGCAAAGAAATTGGAGGAAGTTTAAGATACTATGTTCAAGGAGTGGCTGGCGACGATATAAAACTTACTATCGACAGTAAAATTCAAATAATTCTAGAAAATGTTCTAGAAAAAGCGTTTGAAGAGCAAGAAGCTAAAGCGGTCACAGGAATGGTTATGGAAGCAAAAACAGGGAAGGTGCTTGCCATATCTTCTAAGCCTAGTTTTGATTTAAATGAAGTGCCTCGTGATGATTTAGAAACTTTATTTAATTATTCGCGTATGAGTGCGGTCACCGACACTTTTGAGCCTGGTTCAACTTTCAAAATTTTGACCGTTGCTGCTGCTCTTGAAGAGGGAGTTGTCTCTCTTGATGATACCTTCTATTGTCCAGGTTATCGCATAGTGGACGGGCAAAAGATTAAATGTTGGAAAACTATTGGGCATGGCACACAAACTCTTGCAGAGGCCTTCTCAAATTCTTGTAACTGTTGTTTTATCGATTTGGCTTTAAGACTTGGAGTGGATAAATTTTATGAATATTTGGAAAAATTTGGTATAGGCACGAAAACTGGCATTACTGTTCAGGGTGAAAGTTCTGGAATTGTTATGTCAAAGGAAAATGTTAAGACCGTCGACCTTGCTCGTATGGGCTTTGGTCATGCCATTGCGGTAACTCCTATTCAACTTCTTTCCATTGTCACAGCAATAACAAATGGCGGAGTTTATAACACTCCTACTATAGTGGAAAAAATCGACGATGTTTATGGAACGACCACTTTCACTCCAACTGTAACAACAAAGATGTTGATTTCAGAAAGCACAAGTGAAATAATTAATTCTTTTCTTAAGCTTACCACAAACAAAACTGGAGATTACACTTTTGTGGAGGGGTATAATATCGGAGGCAAGACAGGAACAGCACAAAAGTATGGCGAAAATGGACAAATTGCACAAGGAAAATATATTTCAAGTTTTATAGGCACGTATCCTGCAGACGAACCAGAATATATTTTTATGATTATGGTGGACGAACCAAGTGCAGGAGTATACTATGGTTCTATTGTCGCAGCACCTTATGGCAAGGAATTTTTCTCCGCACTTTTTGAATATCTTGACCAGCCTAAAGATGATGAATCGGCAAAAAGAGTGGAAGTGGTCATGCCAAATTTAATTGGTCAAAGCCTCGCAAATGCTCTCGCCACCTTAAAAATGTCAAATTTGTATTATGAAATAGATGGCGACGGAGGAATAGTCACTGGGCAGTTGCCACCTGCTGGCACAATTTGTTATGAAGGCGAAACAATTTTGATTTCCACTGCATAAAATTTGCAATTTAAGAAAAAGCGTTGTATAATATATATATGTGGGTGTATATAGTCGTAGGAATAGGTGTTGTTTTGCTACTTTTATTATGCTTTTGCCTTGCGGTTGCAAATTTTTCTTTTGAAAACTTCAAAGAAAAACGCGAGGAAGCAATGAGTTATGGCAATTCAGCCAACATGGCAGTGGAGGACTTTGTGGAAGAGGTTATTGACAACCACTTAAACGGTAGCTTGCGAATTGAAACTTGCGAGGAGTATCAGGACCATTTCAGCCCTGGAGTAATCGCACTAAGTCCAAGCACAAAAAGGTCAAATAGTCTTGCCTCACTATCCACTGTAAGCCACGAGTTAGGCCATGCTATTCAATATGAAAAAGGAGAACTCACACGCCTTTGGCAAAAAAGAAAGCAAAATCGGATTATTGGAAAATTTTTTCTGCCTTTCATTATTTTAGGTTTAGTATTTTCCATTCTAGGTCTTGTCAACGTTTTGCCGTTTTATGTAGTGTATATTGGCATTGGACTTTTTGGAGTAAGCTTTCTCATATTTTTAGTAGCCATATATATCAAATATTTGGAAATTAAAATTGAGAAAGGTGCTTCCAAATACGCCATCGAAGTGCTGGGCGAGTTTCTAGGCGGAGAAGAACTGAAAATTTGTAAAGAATTTTTAGATTCTGCAAGGCTGACCTATTGGGGAAGCTTGTTTAGGACGATGCTTGGCTGGACATTTTTAACTAAAAGAAGTTGAAATGTTCTATAGTGGCAAATGCCAACATATATAAAATTAAAAAAGGAGGGAACTATGAAAGATATTATTAGAGCTATGGACGGACTTCCAAAGTGGGCGAAAGTTATTTTAGCATTGCCTGTTCTTGATATCGTTTGGGCTGTATATCGTCTTTGCAGATCTATCGATAAAAAGAGTGCTCTTGGAATTATCCTTGCTATCTTAATGCTTATCTTCTGTCCTGTTATCTTCTGGCTTGTTGATATCATCACAATTCTAGTTTGGGATAAAGTTGTTTGGATAGATTAAGACACATTTAGATGTATTAATGCAAAAAACAAGACTTTTTATAGTCTTGTTTTTTTGTGATAAAAATTATTTAAAAAATTTATAAGCGTCTTTGTGTTTAGACAAAGTGACTCAGTTTTTAAAAAAGTTAGTCTTGTTTTCCATTGAGTAATTTAGAAATAAATTGTCTATTTTTATCTTCACTTGAAACTGAGTTTTGTTTTGGAATTGTAGACACTTCACTTAAAGTTTGATTTTTTGTATCAATTTCAAATTCATGAGTGCAACCTGATAAATCTTTGCAATAAAAAGTAAGCTTATATGTGTTATTGACTTTTTCTACTAAAAGATTACGTGTTATTTTCTTTCGAAGAGGATGTGTCATTATTTTTCTTTCTTCAATAGAGAAATCGCCATTTTTTGAGAATGTATTCAATAAAAATTGGGTTTCTACTAAAACGCCGTTATCCTTTTCTTCTGTTAAAAAAACTTCTCCTTTGCTAACAAGAGTTTTTAAAATATTACCGCTTTTAAGGTCAGCAAGAAAATTATTGTAGTTATTAACTGCAAAAAAGCGACTTTTATCGTTCTTTTCTATTCTTTTTAGGGTCTTTAATAATTCAATTATTCTATTTTTACTATTTAACATTTTTTGCCTCACTTTTAATTCATATATTATATATTATTTAATTTGAATTTTCAATACATTTTTCAAAAAAATATTAAATTTCCGTAAATTTATTTGTCTTTAATTGACAAAAAATTTTTTTTAGTCTATAATCTTAATAGAAAAATGCTATTTTGACTGTGAAAGAATTGGCAACTCTGGAGTCAAACGCAAATGCTGGCGAATCAGCAAAATGAGGCAAATGAAAATTTGCGAAATAGGGTGGAACAGCGGTTGGAATCGCCCCTATGCAAAAAGTGCATAGGGCTTTTTTATTAAGTAAAAATAGCATACAAAAACGAAAATTTCTTATTTTAAAGGAGATGGAAATGGATAACAATTTAACAATGGATAAACTTGTAAATCTTTGCAAATCAAGAGGATTTGTTTTTCAAGGTAGCGAAATCTATGGCGGATTTGCAAACACTTGGGATTTTGGACCTGTTGGAGTCGAACTCAAAAACAACATAAAAAAGGCGTGGTGGAAAAAATTTGTTCAAGAGGATCCTTCGGCATACGGTGTGGATGCTGCCATTTTAATGAATCCACGCGTTTGGGAAGCAAGTGGGCATGTTGCAAGCTTTTCTGATCCTCAACTTGACTGTAAATCTTGTAAATATCGTTTTCGTGCCGATAATTTAATTGAAGAAAAATTTAAAGATGTTGATGTTGAAAAAATGACCACAGAAGAGATGCAAAAGTTTATTGATGAGCATAAAATTAAATGCCCTCATTGTGGAAATTTTAACTGGACACCTATTCGTCAATTCAAGCTTATGTTTGAAACAAGCCGTGGAACAGTTGAGGGAGAAAAGGATGTGGTTTATCTTCGTCCAGAAACTTGCCAAGGAGAATATGTTAACTTTTTAAATGTTCAAAGAACGATGCGCGCAAAGGTGCCGTTTGCTATTGCTCAAATTGGAAAATCTTTTAGAAATGAAATAACTCCAGGCAATTTCCTCTTCCGAACAGTCGAGTTTGAACAAATGGAACTTCAAATGTTCTGTCATCCAAATGAATCTATGGAAATTTATAAAAGTTATAAAGATAGAGCAATGAAATTTGTGGAAGAGTTAGGGCTTTCCTCTGAAAATCTTCGTTTCCATGACCATGAGAAACTTGCTCACTATGCTAAGGCTGCATGCGACATTCAATACAATTTTCCAATTGGTTGGCAAGAGTTGAATGGTATACATCACCGCGGAAATTGGGATTTATCACGCCATTCAGAGTTTAGTGGAAAAAATATGGAATATTTGGATCCTTACACCAATGAAAAATTTCTTCCTAATGTTATAGAATATTCTATTGGTGCGGACAGATTAACTCTTGCTGTTATGAGTGAAGCCTACGAAGAAGAAAAACTTGACAACGGCGAAACTAGAGTGGTTATGCACTTTAAGCCATTTTTAGCACCTTTCAAAGTTGCCATTTTACCACTTCAAAAGAATTTGAGTGAAAAAGCAAAAGAGGTTTATGCAAAATTATCAAAAGAGTTTATGTGCGATTATGATGAAGCGGGCTCTATTGGAAAACGCTATCGACGTCAAGACGAAATAGGAACTCCTTTCTGCGTCACAATCGATTTTGACACACTGGAAGATGATACAGTCACAGTTCGTGATAGAGACAGTATGGAACAAATAAGACTTAAAATAGAAGCTTTGACATCATACATTGCAGAAAAAATCAAATTTTAAAAACTCAAAAATATTCTCTTAAGTTGTTTGACAAATATAGTTTTTAAAAGTTATACTTGTTTTAGGATTAAAGAAGGAGGATATTTTAATGACAAAAACAAAATCAAAAGTAATAGTAAGCGCAATAATAGCAGTAATGCTTTTAGTTTCATCAATGCTATTGCTTGCCGGATGTGGCGGAGATCCATATCAAATGACTTATGGCACTTATGAATATTACGGCGTGAGAATTTCAGATGCCAATGGTAATAATGACATGAGTTATGAAGATGCAAGAGGAGAAATTATATTTTTTGTGCGCTTTAATTTTACATTTAACGAAGACGGGACCGTTGAAGCTTATTCATTACGTGATGAAACAACAAGCACTGGGACTTATACAGTAAACAGTAATGGTTATGTAACATTTAATATTGAAGAATTAAATAATGATCCAGTTATTCAATTAGTATTTGAAAATTTTGGCAACCATGGATATTTTGAAGGTAATAATTTTTATTTTAGATATAGTTGCAATGATGATCTCACATCTGAAACATTTTCAATTTGTGTTTTAAATGAGCATGCACAAGCGGAATAAATGAAAATCTAAAAATTATTAATTAAAAATAAAAAAACTCTGAAAAATCAGAGTTTTTTTAATATAAAACAATTTTAAAATGATTTTCTATTGAAAATATAAATAATTTTAATATATTTTTTAAATAATTTTAGCAATATAATTTTCTTACAATAAAATTAACTAATTTTGTAGGCAAAATTCGAGGTAGAAAAACAACAAGTTTATATGCAAAACCTACAGTTTTTCTGAGCGGTGGATTTTTTCTTTTTAAAATTTTAACAACAACTTTTGCCACGCTGTCAGGACTTTTTCCAGTTTGCTCATCTTTTTCCACTTTTTTTATCGAATTTTCCACAATTTTTTGATAGTCTTTATTTCCTTCAGTGTTTTCTACAATTCTGTTTTGTGTAAATCCTGTTTTTGTATCGCCAGGAAGAATGGCTGTAACTTTAATTTTAAAAGGTTTAACTTCGTTGGCAAGTGCTCGCGAAAAAATCTCGACGCCAGCTTTTGTGGCACTATAGGTGGCTTGGAATGGCAAAGGAATAACCGCGCCTACTGAGGATATATTGATTATATTTCCTTTGCTTTCTTTAAGATATGGAATGATAAGAGAAGAAAGGGCGATGACAGCTGACAAGTTGGTATCCACAAGTTTATAGATATTTTCTTTCGAAGCATTTTCGACTGCGCCAGCAATTCCAAAGCCGGCATTATTGATAAAAATATCGATTCGTCTTTCTTTTTCGTATATCTCTTCGACGATTTCTTTTATTTTTTCTGTGTTATTAACATCACATTCATAACTTTTTATTATTTCGTCGGCTTCAAAAGTTGCGCGAGAAATATTGTATATCTTGACTCCATTTTTAAACAGAAGTTTAGCAATAGCAAGACCTATTCCACTGCTTGCACCAGTAATTATTGCAACTTTATTTTTTAATTTATTTTTCATACTTGCTCCAATTAATAAAAAATTGCTTAAAAATTTAAAAAAATTGTATTTTTATTAAAATTTCTATTAATTTTTTTATTATTTTCGTATTTTTTTGTATTTTTTAATTTACTGAATTTTTAGAACGTGACGACGTCACTTTGTTGACATGTATTCTTCATAAGTCATTTCTTTATCAACTATTGTGTTTTCGTCCACAATATCTATGATTCTGTTTGCCACTGTTTCAATAATTTCTTGGTCGCCGGTGGTGAAAAGGATAGGTCCTTTAAAATTGATTAAGCCTTTGTTTAAAGAAGTGATACTCTCAAGGTCCAAATGGTTTACTGGTTCATCTAAAATAAGAAGATTTCCACTTTCAAGCATAAGTTTTGCCAGCATACATCTCACTTTTTCGCCACCTGAGAGGACATTGACTTCTTTTAGGCTCTCTTCACCAGAGAAGAGCATTCTGCCGAGCCAACCGCGAACATAACTTTCCGTTTTATCTTTGGAATATTGTCTAAGCCAATCCACTATAGATAAGTGACAATTTTCAAAATATTCACGATTGTCTTGTGGAAGATAGGAAGGCTTTATCGTCTTTCCAAAAGTTATCGTTCCGCTGTCCGCCTTTTCTTTTCCCATAATTATGTTAAATAATGTTGTTAAAACCAAAGAATTGGAAGATAAAAAGACTATTTTTTGATTTGGTTCAACATTAAAAGATAAATTTTTGAACATTCCTTTTTTAGTTAACTTGTCAACTTTCAAAATTTCTTTACCAATTTGCTGTTCGAACTTGAAATCTACATAAGGATATTTTCTAGAGGAAGGTTTGAGGTCGTCTATAGTCAGTTTTTCAAGTTCTCTCTTTCTTGAAGTTGCTTGTCTTGATTTAGAGGCATTAGCCGAGAATCTTGCGATAAAGTCTTTAAGTTCTTTAGCACGTTGTTCAGCTTTCTTGTTTTGCTCTTTTTGTTGACGAAGAAGAAGTTGACTGGTCTCATACCAAAAATCATAGTTT
Organism: uncultured Clostridia bacterium; assembly: GCA_944349415.1. Lineage (GTDB taxonomy): Bacteria > Bacillota > Clostridia > Christensenellales > UBA1242 > Caccovivens. The sequence continues at coordinate 98,743 of CALVMX010000001.1, read as the reverse complement.
CCTAAATACATATTTATTTGACCAAAATCTACATCGCATATATGTGTGCAAACCTTATTTAAAAAGTGTCTATTGTGAGAAACGATAATAACAATATTTTCGAAATCCAACAAAAAGTCTTCTAGCCACCTAATTGTCTTGAAATCAAGGTTATTTGTCGGCTCGTCCAAAATCAAAATGTCAGGATTTCCAAAAAGTGCTTGTGCTAGCAACACTTTTACTTTTATTTTAGCGTCAAGGTCGCCCATAAACTTGTAGTAATCTTCTTCGCCAATGCCGAGATTTTGCAAGAGAGTTTTGGCGTTGCCGTCTGCTTCCCAACCGCCAAGTTCGGCAAATTCTGTCTCCAGTTCCCCTGCTTTTATGCCGTCCTCATCTGAAAAATCTTCTTTTGCGTATAAGGCGTCCTTTTCTTTTTGTATTTCCATTAAGCGTTTGTGCCCAAGCAAAACGGTGTCTAAAACGGTTTCATTGTCATATTTATTTTGATTTTGCTCTAAAACAGACATTCTTTCGCCAGGTGTAATTATAACTTCACCGGTGTTAGGTTCAAGTTCGCCAGTTAAAATTTTAAGGAAAGTGGACTTGCCTGCGCCATTGGCTCCAATTATTCCGTAGCAATTTCCTTTTGTAAATTTTAAGTTAACTTCCTTATATAACACACGACCGCCGAAGGCTAAAGAAACGTTAGAAGTTTGAATCATATTTTCCTCCAAAATTAAAAAAATAAAAAAATCGTTAAAAAATTGACAAAAAATTTAAAAAAATCATTAATGTTTTAATATTTTTAATAATTTTCTCTAAATTTTCTTTTTTGTAATCCTTTTTTATTATAACTTTTAATCACGTGTTTGTCAAGAGAAGAAAAGATTTTTTGAAATAAAAACCAAATTTTAAAAGTTAAAAAATAATTTTCAAATTTTTCAAAGAAAAAATATTTTTATTTATTTTTATAATATTATTTAATTTGTTTGCGAAAACTACAAAAAAATAGTATAATTACTTTGTTTAATATTAACAAATAATTGTGTGAGGTAGGTATGAGTAAGAGAAAAAGAAAAGTCTTGGCGACTTGGAAAGTTGTGCTTATAACAATGGCTGCCATTATCGGTCTTTTAGGAGTTTCCACTTTTGTTATGTATCTTTTAGGATATTTTAACGAAGAGATTATAAATCCTGAAAACATAAATTTTGTTCAAGATGAAAATTATAATGCGGAAACAGGAACTTATGAGGTTTCTGCAGATTTTTATTTGACGATCACAACTTCTACCGAAGGTGCTAATGTTAGCAATATTACTCTTTCTCTTGGTAATACTGTGGCAGAAAATGGTTACATTGACAATGGCATTATTCGTGTTCCACAAACTGTTAGATTAAACACACCTTTTCTTGTTAGTTTGTCTACCTCTTACAATGATTATACGAGTTCAGAATACATAAATGGTGGTATTACCACTCTTCGCGCAACATCAGAGAACAGACTTATCTCTCCAATTACCACCACTATTGCTGTTGACGTGCCAGTTTATGAAATAGATGCATATGTTTATGATTCTGGTGATGAGGGCATGACTCAACTTGTAGACAACGAGGTTGTCAACGGCTCTCAATTTAAGGTTAAAGTAAATTTCACTCCAGATTCCACTGAAACAGGAAACAGTAGTGAATTTATGTATAGTGGAACAGAAAGTAAAATGATATTCTATGAGCCAACCAATAATTACATAACCTTTGATTATGAAACGCAAACTTTCACAGCAACAGGAGTGACTGATGAAGGATATAGCGATACAATTAGACTCTATACGTTCTATTCAGCAAGTTATCAAGAAGCCTTTTTGAGTGCAAATTCGACTATTACTGATTTTGCCACCCTAAATCAGTTGGCGATCAATTATTTTAGTAGTAATCCAGAATCTTATCGCAGTTGTGAAATAAATGTTACGGTTAAAGATGTTGGAGTGGAGAGTTTCAGTGTTTCAAATACTCAGTTTGATGACGCAGTTGTTGACAGATATTTGAATCTTTCTTCTAACTCAAGTTCTTCCATTTTTGATGGAAGTTTAGGTGTCGCTATTCGTGATGATGAAGGAAACAGCTTAAACTCAATTTACGCAGGCAATGTTGGTATAGCATTACTTGATGATAACGCCTCTATAAAAATCAACGGCGAAAGATTAATGAGAGTGGAAGTGACTTCGCTCAATATTGCTGGTGAGACCACTTATTCTTACGCTATTACAGAAGAAAGCTACAGCAGTTTGAATAGTTATGCTCCTACAGTGGAGGAAATAGAAAACGGAACGATAACCACTTATTACTTTGTTTTGCCAAGCACTAGCACCTCATCTAGTGCAGCAAACTATCAATATCAATTTGCTTCTACCGAAGAAGGAGAGGCTAGTTTTAAAGCTGCTTTGTTTGTTGAAGGCGAGAACGGTTGGGAAATTTTCTTTACAAATGGTAACAATTTCAACTCACTTCCATCTATTGTTATCAATTTCCAAGTGCATCAAGAAGAAAATATTTTCTGGAATGATGATTCAAGAATTACCATAGTATACGACAGTGACGCTGGGAATTCTGATACTGTGGATTTGTCCGAGGAAATAAATTTGCCAACGGACAATGTTTACCAAACTGTAAGATATTTCTTCTATTCTCCAACGGGTGCACAAGTTGATGTTTCTACCTCTTTGGAATATAGGTCTAGTGTATTGTATACTATTGGCGAAGATATTTCGTTATCCGGTTTAAACAGTTCGGTAAGTGAAGTTTGGTTATATGAGCTTAACGATGCCAACTTGTCGGCCATTGGACCATTGAACATGGATATAAATTTAGTGTTTGCAACTGTCAGAACAAATGCCGACGGTGTTATTTTAAACAGCGATGGCGAAGCATATCAAAGTGGCGACAAATATGATTTTGTCCTTGTAAGTATGCCAAGAGCCTTGGTGGTTGATGCTACATTAAAATTTGAAGATATGGTAGGCGAGGCTGGTTTTAGCTCAGCTGTTAATGGTCAATTTACCGTTCAAAATCAAGATACACAAGAAAATGAATTGATAATTCCGGCATTATTCTATACCGACGAATTGGGTCAAAGTGATACGTTTGAAATCACTATCACTTTGAATAACGCAACTGCAAATATGATAACTGCAAACGAGCTTCAAGATTTATACAATGCAGGCTTAAGCGATAGCGAAGCTTCTTCTGGATATTTAAGAGTGGAATTTAGAGACGAAAATGGAAATTTAAGCACATATCTAGATGAAGATGATGTGGAACGTAATTATTTTGATATTAGCACCATGTCCTTCACTGGCACGGACACTATTACTGGAACTGCAAGTGTTACAATTTCGGAAGATTTTGACAATACTGATGGTGTTCTCTACACTCCATACTTAGTTTATTATAATGGAAGAACTTTGCAAGAAAAAGAGATGACAGTAAGTTATGAAGGGCAAGAATTTGCGGGATTTACCGTTTATGCTCAACTTGCGGTGGACTCTGAGTTCAATTTTGTTTATAATAATACTCAATATGCTACAAACGGCCCTGTTTATGTAAATATTTCCAAAGACGGAACAAGGGAGATTGAATGGACAAGCACAACTGATGGAACCATTGATATTGTAGACATTGCACAAGGTCTGACCGCACTTGAGCAAATCTCTGAACTTTTGAGTGTTGTCATTTTCGACCAATATGGAAAAGTGATTTATACTGATGCTGCTTCCTACACTCTGCGAGAAGGTCTAGAGGGAACAAATAGATACATTAATATTGTCAATAATGAAATAACCGGCTTTAATTCGACGGGTGGCGAAACAATAAATACTTATATTACGGCAAATATTTCCTCAATTTACTCAACCGATTTGGGAGAAGAAATTGCTCCTGAAAATGTTAATTTTGAAATCTATGGCGCAGGTGTGAGCCGTGTGGATTATGATAATTCTACCGATTCACAAGAGCATAATTATGTATCAGGTTCTTTAGCTCAAGGAACAGTTTCAAAATATTTGGTTTTGAATGACGAAATCGTATTAAATGATATAATTCGTGTTTGGGTAGGCGATACTGCTGACGATGAGAATAACTATATAAATAAAGATGAAACCTATTTGTCCTTTAGACTAAATTCTGATTATTTGGCAGGACTAGGCAATGATGCCACTGCTGCTTTGTTCAGTCAGGCTGACGGGACCGACGGCATGCTTCGTTTACAAGATGCTGCGGGAGAAGGTGCAAATATTTTAAGTTACAATTCTCAAAATATTAGCGTTATTCATGTCAATTATTTATTTGCCACAGAAGAGGGATTCTCTCTTGTGTTTGATGTGTATGACCAATATGGCTTAATCAACATACAACTGACAATAGTAATATTACAAAATATTCGTTATATAGATAATATTAATTCCTATTCAGAACCGTATGAAGATTATCTTACTTATGGCGATATTGGAACAAGAGCTAGTAAGTTAGTATTTGGCGGTGACAGTATTATCCTTGATGATTATCTTCCAATATCTTATTTCTATAATACTAGTGGAGCAGAGGATTTGTCATGGACATATAATAGTCAAACTGGCGGGACTGCTATTTTGTCGGTTAATAATCAGTCAACTAGCGACCTTGTTTGGTTAGGAAGTTCTGGAGAAGGCAATCAAGCAACATTAAACTTTGGGGATGTTAAAACTTTGACCGTTGTGCAGTTGACACTGTATTATAATAGTGAAAATGATTATACCTTGCGAATTGATTTAGGTTTTGTTATAAATCCAAACTATGTTTTAGTTCAAAATCAAGATTTTGTCGACCTCCAAGATTTAGCGACAGGCAATAACACTTTATTAAGCTATTATTATGAAGTATATAATGCAAAAGAATATATTGATCGTTATATCTTAAATTCGACGGTTGAAGATCCAGAAGTTATTGCTTTTGATACTAATTTAGGCTTAAGTTTTAGTAGTTCCGAGGGTTCAATTTTAACAGTTCAAGATTTTGCGATTAACAAGGCGGGAAATTATGTTGGAAATCTTGGTGCTTTAATCAACTCAAACATTAGTTTATATGACACAGAAAACTCTAATAATCCATTCCAGTTCTTGCTTTTCGACAGTGAACATCAATTATTAGAAAGTGAATGTTCAACCATGTATTTCTCGGTGGGTTATGCAAAAGACGCCGAAGCTGTTATTAGTGTGATAATTGATAGCACTGATGAGGATTGCGACGACTATCGCGTGCTTGAGAATAATGGCAAATATGTTCTTGTATTTTTGGAATATGGAAATTATACTTTAAACGCAAATTGGGCTGTTAACGAAACATCTTCATATATTTCTGTTCTCGATAGCACATTGTCTGTTAGCCAACTTTCATTGTTCAACGTATCCGAATCTATAGAATTTGTTTACAATTCGGAAGATATAATCTATATTGACCTTAATCTTTCTAAAATAGGTTTAGTTTATGTTGCTTATGAAGAAAATTATAATGGAGATGATACATATTTTGCTTTTGATGATATTACAACAGATGAAACTAGCGATACTGGTCTTCAAGCCTTTTTCAACAACATGGCAGAAAAAAATATTTATGACGAATATTACGCAGGAAATACCTACACAATAGTTTACGAGGTTAATGATGAAGACACAGTTGAAAACCCTAGCGAAAATCAGCAATATGGTTTCTATTATAGAAATACGGCAACAGGTGGAAACATATCAAGCAGCCTATCTCTTTACTCTGTGACTGAAGGCTATGAAAATATTATTAGTGTAAGCGGAAATGATATCACACTAAATTCGTCAGTTGAGACTGGCGAGGATGTTTTCGCTATTTTACAATTAACTTTGACACAAAATCTTTCAGGAACAATTACATATGTAATGTATTATAGAATTTTGATAAAACCTAATTATACTTTAGATGATGTTATGTATCCATACAATGATGACGCTGAATATATGGATGATAGCCATTTTGAAATAAATTTTGAAGAAGAGTTTACTTCTAAAAATGCTTCAACTTCTAAAGTTGGTGGCTCTCGTTTTGCTAAACTTGTGGAGATTCCAGAAAGTATACCTGAAGGAGATACAAGACAAAAAACATCCTGGGGAAGATATTATATTTATGATGTTGTCGTAAACGGAACCTCAATGACTGATTACTCGTCTTATCTACAAATTGTATTAGACAGTAATGGAGGACGATTATTCGTCGATATTCTTGATACGACTGCAGAAATAACAATAAGAGTGGCAAAATATTATGATTTGACCATGTATACCGCTGAAGGAGACCTAATAAGCGAACACGTAGAAGTCATAAAATCTGAAAGGATCTATACTATTATCTATAATTCTGGTATACCAGAGTATCATTATAATGTGACAAAAGATTCAGGCGAGTCTCTAGAGACTGACGACTTAGGTTTTTACGATGACGGGGTAACAATAAGTGAAGAATATAGTTACACTGTAACCGTTCAAGAACAGGTGGGAGATATTTATAATCCTGTCACCGACCTCTTTGCACATGTAACCTTTGCAGAAAACATTGAAATAGGTGACAATGAAGGAGAGATAAGCTCTTACTTATATGAATTTGTTAAACTGGTCGAAGGTGACACTCTTTACACAGTATCACTAGCAGAAGAAGGCTTGGAAGAAGAATATGTTTTGGGTGAACAAAGCACAATAACCGCAGAAAATGTAGGAAACTATATTTTAGTTGATATGAATAATAATGAAAGCGTTTCAGACGGTAGGTTATTTGTAAGCATAGTGAGCAAATACCAATTCACGATAGAAGATGTTTCAGTTGACGGATATATTGTGACATTGAGTAGTGATGACGCTGAAACTCCAACACTTTATTTCCTTCCAGAAGAGGAAGTGGGCTATTTTGACTTCAGAGGAGCAGGCTCAAATGGTGTTTACAGTTTAACTTTCCTAACTCGCGAAGCAATTTCTGAAGACGGCATGTTTAGAATAGGATTCTACACTTCTTATCTCAACATTTTTGAAATTACTTTCTATATGGATGGTGGATACGACATTACTTATGCTGAAAACTTTGGCGAAGAGGTAATAGGTGGAAGAGACTACGATATCACTGACTTCGTGAGCGGAATAACCAAAGGAGAAAGTGTTCTATTAGATTCAACTACAAATCAATTTACTTTTGAAGAGGTTGCCTATAAAACAGCAAGTCAAGAGGAATGGCAAACAGATGAAGATGTGCATTTTGAAATTGCTGAGGACGGTCGCACTTTCCAAGTCGCACATATGCAAGAAGGGCTCCAAGTTCAAATTAAGGCGGAACATATTGTGTCAGAAAATACTTTGACTATCGCAAATGGCACTACTATATGGGAGGACAATGCTGAAACATTAGGTCAACAACTTCAAATTTATAGAACTGATGATAGCATTGAGCCTATTACTCTTCAAGGATTCACTTATTCGACTGTAACTTTCCAAGATGAAAATCTTCAAGATGTTAATTACTTAAAAATAGATTTAGATAATGAACTAGTTGTTCAAGGAGATTCCGGAGAAGGAACAACTCTTACTAGAATTGACGTATTCTATATTGCAATAAACGATGAGGGCGAATATCCAATTACAGAAAGTGCTATTGAGTCAACTCAAGAGATACTTTATCGTTTCTATTTCACATTGAGTTTCACTGCTTCTGGTGCGATTTCAAGTGGACAAACATTGACCTACCAAGAAAGTGTAGGACAAGAAGGAATCAGATATTCTCAAAATCAAATTACACTCAACCTTCATGAGCAAGATAGTTATCTTTATCAAGCACTTGAAAGATATTTTAACAATGTAAGCACAGGAATTTCATTTAGAGACGAAGATGCAGAAAATCCATTGGATGCGTTTGCTTTTGAAAATGGAACAACCACATATACTATCACTGTTCCAACCGTCGGAGAAACGATGGAGGAATATGTGGAAGAAATAGTGGTGCAATACAGATTTAATGGCAACGTTGTTTTCACATTCAATTTAAATTATATCTTTGCTGTAGAGCCAAATGTTAAAATAAGTGCCAACTATCCAACTCCAAGTTATGTGGAAGAAATGTCTGATGAAGAAAAAGCAAACAGTATGCTTGAAGCAGAATATGTAGATAACAATAAAGAGATTACAAACTTCTTCAATACAGCAGCAAGCTTTACACATACAGGCGCAAATTCAAGATTCTATATCGAAAGAATGGATACAGCAGAAAGTGAGGGTTCATTTGTAAATAATTATGATTATAGTTACACTCTTGATATAAGCGAAATTCAAAATGTCAGTCTCTTAGTTAACAATGCCAACACTTACACAGAACCTATAGAATCGCTTAGAAGTGGAACGTTAAGTGATGACGGAAAAAGTGTTATCAATGGTCTTGCCTCAATGAATTTGAAATTCTCTCTTGTCAACACAGGCACAACTGGTAGTGTGGTGTTTACTTTAACAGTCAACAACGTGACACAAACTTACACTGTAATAGTAAACAATAATAGCACAGTAACCATGGAAACGAACATGATTACACGTGTAGAAGACTATGAGGAGGTATTTGCAGAAGATATTTCGACTTATAGTGATAATAGATTGTTTAAATATGGAAGAATTTTGAAATACAATTTCTTAAATAGTGCTTCTGGAACTTATTATATTAGATATGATGCTCCAGAAGGTAGTTCAGAAGATCCGCTTGTTTATGAAGTTCAAGCAAATTCTTCTGGCACTGACGCAGTGGTTGACTTAGGCAGGTCTTATGAAGGCTTTATTTATAACGGAATTTATACAAATCGCTCAGCAGCTTATGCTGGAACAAGTCCACTTGACTGGGCAGCTATGTTTAGCTATCAGCCACAAATAACAAATAGAATTGTGTTATTGTATGCAGGCTATGAAGTCAGTCGCGATATTGCAGAAATCAAACTTTCAGAAAGAATAAATCCAACTATAACTTATACTCTTAAATATGGCGTCACCTTTGAAGAGGATGAATTGTTCTATCTTAGATTTGACAGTTTGACCACATCAGACTATGTTATAATTACTCACTCTTTCCAAAATTTGACAGGACAACAAGTGACTGACGAGCTTGATGCAGATTTAGAGGGTTATGCATATGAAGGCACTTATCGCTCTCGTGCGAATGCCGAAAATATGGAAGCAAAAGTGACAAATCTATTTACAGTAGAGCCTACACTTGACACTCAAGAAGAAACTATCTATACCTTGAGTTATAATATTGAAGGTGACTCTTATAATGTTACAAGTGGCGAGGAAGGGGATGAAACAACAACTCAAATTGATATAGATGAAGATGGCGACGGCTATGTAGATGAAATGTATTACATTAGATTTGTAAATTCAAGCGATGATAGCGATGTTATAGTTATTCCTCTACAATTTAGAATTGGGAAATTTACTGAAATAATCGATCAAGATTTAACTGGCTATGTATATGACGGTATTTTTGAAAGTCAAGAAGGCGCTCAAGAAGGCACACTTGATGAAAATGATACTATTGATGATGAAATAACTTTCATATTTACTGCAGTAGAAAATCAACCAACCTTTAGCACACGTTCAAATGTCGACACATTGACTTATACTGTTAAATTAGATCAAGGTTCCAATTTAGAAAATACTCTTTATTTAAGATTTGAAGATGAAGATGCAGAACTTGAAAGTGATAGAGTGAAAGTTATATCTCATGAATTTAACACTACAGAACGTGTTGAACACACAGATATACTTGGTGGAGGTCTAACTTCTCTTGGAAGCTACACTTTTGTCGGAATCTTTACTTCTGCAGACGATGCTCAAAATAATACAAATGCTTTAAGTCTTTCGGAAATCTTTGATGAAGACGGACAACCTGTTTTGTCAGCTGGCAGTCAAGAAAGCTTCATAAGTATGGATAATGTTACTTTTGATGCTGATCAGGTGGCAAATATCACACAATATAGCGTTGGCTATGATTTAGTTAATGATATTGACGGTGTGATCGGAGACGCTGAAACTGACCAAACAATAATTAGTGATAATATAATAGATACAAACAACACATATCGTATTCAACTTAACGTTCAGTTTGAAGTCACAACAAGTGCGTCAAGTCACTATGAAGTTGTTTACGTAGATGAAGGCGATGTTAGTATTTTAGATTTTGCAACTTTAGGTATCAGAGATGCTAAAACAGGAGAATTACTTACTTCAAGTGATATAACCTCAAATCGTCGTCTTAATGTGACATTATATGGATTTGGTGATGCTCAAATTATAGCAAATTCTTCCGATCCGTTAGAGCAAGAAGCTTGGGCCATTCATCAAGAACTGCGAGAAGGAGCATATAACACAGGTATTCTCCCAAGATATGGTGCTGTCTTGACTAATGGTTTAGTCGGTGGCGATCAAACACAAGACTCCAACTATGCTTCTTTGAACGCTGGTGACGATTATGGTTCAGACTGGCAGATTACACCAAGAGGTGCGCCGGTTAACGGAAACTTTATATTAGTAAAAATAACTTACACAACTTATTTAGATATAGAACACGAACATTCAGTTGATGTGAGTGCAAATTTAAGATTTCTTATTATGCCGTCTTATGATGTATCCTTTAAGAATACTTCGGAAGGAACACAATATACAGACGCAATTATAGAAGAAATGGAAGTTGTTGATGGCGAGACAACAGCGGTCGCAACCAACACCGCAGGAAATCCTTATATAATTTCAAGATCAACTGGAGAGGTGACAGACAGAACACAATATCTTTACAGCAATGACGATAGTATCTATCCAATTTGGCAAGCATTATTAAACGGTAATAATCTCGGCTACACCTTTAATTATACTTTTGTTGTTAATGATTCTCAAGCAGAATATAACAGTTATATGTCTACAATTAATTTTAATGATCCAAGCAATTCTGCTACTGCTGGGTGGGTTATAGGAGAGGATCAAAGGACACATGCTGCAACCACATCGAATGGATCTATTGCCTTTGGTGTTGATGATGTAAGTATTGGAGATAAGGACTATTACATTGATGCAATAGATAGTTTCGGCTACAGAGTGCGAATTTACTTCAGAGTTCAGGCGGACATCACTCCTCTTATATCAAATATCAACAGCACAACAGTTATAGAAGGCTCTCAAGCAGAGGTCGGTTCAACTTATTACAATGTTACTTTGAATGGTGGAACACTTTCAAATGTTGAACGACCAAAGAATGAAATAACATCATACAATGGTTGGGCTTATGACTATTCATACACCATAAATTGTGATTCTACTTTAGAGGATGTAAGCCTGATAGTAGCAGATTCTAGCAATACAAATGGTTATGTGACAGCTTCTTCATCTTCTGATGCAGCAATTTATAGTGAAATCTTTGAAATTGTGTATGTTTATGCTATAACTGAAACATCGACAGTAGAAGGCGAACAAGTCACAACAACGACTTACTATGCAACCTCAGTTTTTAAAGAAATTCCGACAAATCAAAACATTTTGACCTATAATGTTTATATAAACTATCTCGGAAATGATGGCGAAGACGCTATTAATGAAGCAATTAATAAGATAGAAGACGAAAATCTTAAAACGAGTATAAGAGAAAAAATAACTGAACTTTCAACAGATGGACTTGTCTTTGGTTTGAAGATGGCAGGAAGTGCAACAATTGTGTCACCAGACGGTTTTGTGAGATCGGCAACCGCACAAACTCCAACTTATGGCTCAGATGTCGCTCTTCAACTTACTCTATCAGGACTTACAGCAAATGTTTACAACACAAATATTATTCCAGCGGTAAGTCAATACTCCTTTAGTGGCGAAACAAACTACAATGCAGAATCTAATCTTGGCGAGATTAAAATTGCTAGCATTTGGTTTGAATACAATGGCGAAATTGTGGAATATGTGGATCTTAATAGCGATGAAACTTATGGGCTTAATGGCAATTCGCTTTATAATGAAAAACAAGACCTTGTTGTTGGAACTTCAACCATGACCAGTGGAGCTTACATTTATAATAATGGTGTTGTCAGCAGCCCATCAAACCCAGGAGATGAAACTTTCACGATACCTCACTTCTCAGGTAAGTTGTATGGCGATTCAACAACGCTGGAAAATGTGGTTATGGTGGTTACCCTTACAACTGAAACTTCTGACACTTTAGCAATTTCTGGAGATTTAGCTCCAAGTTTGGCACAAATCAGACAGTCTCTGACAATTATTAGGAGCAGTTATGGTTCGCTAGATACTCAAAACTTTATAGATACTGAAGAAATTACAATGGATGATTTCGATGCGACCATTGAGACAGACGATAATGTAGAAAGTATTGTTGTTTACAACGACACCATTGAAATCGAAATCAGTGCCGGTGGTTCATTACAATATGCTATTGCTCCTTCTGGAACAAGCACAACCGACCTTAACTATGTTACTTTAACAAACAGCAGAAATTATGATCATAGAGAACAAATTAGAATTTCGAATAGTGAGACTTACACAAACAGCAACGCTGGAACGGACACCTTACAAACAAGTTACACCATTTACATTAGAAATGTGACAAGTGGCACAACCTATAACGTTAAGTATTCAAGCAATTCTATCCTTTCTGGAAGTGAAACTGACGACTACACATTCTCACTTCAACAATTTGGTGGAGTTGGCGAAAGCTATACCGCTCCTGAAAATCCTGCATCTATAGAGCTTAATATAGAAGATGTAGACGAATTAAATTCTTCCGGTTATGCAACAAGATACATCTATTCTATAGCCGAAATTGTCTATAACGACGGTTCGGAAAACGAAACGGAATTCTATCAACAAACAGGCTCGCTCAGACTTTATCCTCACTTCCGTTCAATTTCTGCAAACTTAACTTCGGCTCATGACTATATAGTAGATTCTTATTATGAAGTTAAGACAAATGAGGGAACAAGTGCTGAGAGGACATACTATGTTATTTCGCCAACAAGTTGGGCAGGAAAAAATGGAACATCAGCAGATGTTTCAAACAAGAATCCTTCAATTAATTACACAAGTTACTTCACTTTCCTTGCTGGAGAAGAGGAAAGACAAACTTATAATAACGCACATCAAATAGCAAATATGCCATACATCTTTACCTATCAAATTGAGGCTGGCGCAACAATAGACGCAAACGGAACTGTGACAACAAACGAAGATTTCAACATTGAATCAGATACAGTCAGAATTTACGTATATATGCGAGTTTCTGGTATTGACGGACTTTATAGTGATACTGACGGAATCCTACTCAACAGCACACCTATCACATTTACTTTAAGAAATACTTCAGAAGATGAGGAAAAACCAATAGTTGATGATGCCGGAATTTATATGGTTGGAGAGTCTAATTCACTTATTATCTTAAATGAGGGCGATTCTGTTTATGCTAAGGGTGGAGCGAATACAACGGCTGAAGCTTTGACAACAAGTTCTGTTGCTAGTGCTGGAACGTATTTAGTGCCGACAAATCAAGCGTTTGTTTTTGAGAATAGATTTGATAAGACAACACAATACGAGTCCGAAACTCCAGAACAAACCACAATTTATTATAGGGTGTCCAATAACGAATTTAGAATTGTGCAAGCAGATGATGCAGATAGTGATTATATCTATCACGGCAACTTAGATTCTTATACTTATTCTTCTTCTGGAGAATATACAAGTATGTTTGTTGAATCTTATAGGTATGTTACTGGCACGGATTCTTATGGTGCTCCAACTTCTCAAATAGGTTACAGAGTATTTACTGCAAATATCGTAGTTTACAATTCTCAAGCACCAAATATCTATTCAGCTGAATATACAACATCTGAAATTGATGGCACGACCTCTTCATTTGTTGAAAACGATAGCTCTTACACTTTGACATTGGCAAGTCCTACGGTTACAGATTATAATGTTGAAATGAGCACAACTGAAGTTTCTGGAACTTTCTATGACGTAGAGACTGGAAAACAAATCGTGGCTGATATTGACGGAAATTCTTCGGCGGAAAATGAAACACAAATTGCCTTTGATAGATTCTTAGATAGTGATATTTCTGGCATAAAAACAAAAGAAATTGTGGCAGTTGAAGAAGGTGGTATTTTCTTCTACCGAATTACATTCTTTGTTTATAATCATTTAGAGACCACTGAAGAAATTGCGTTAGCGCCTAATACCACATATGTTCTTTCCAACTTACTTGGAAATGGCACTTTCTATCAACTCAATAATTACAACAATGAAACTGTGACAACTAAAAACTATCCACTTCAAGCGAACACTGAAGTTACTGAATATTTCTACGTGTTTATTAACAATACTTTGGTTAAACATGAAGTTAAATTTAATCTTTATAACACATCAACTAACATCAATATTACTTCTTGGGTTAGAGAAGATACAGAAAACGAAGCTTTAGGATTAAGTTCAAACACTGCAACTATAGATATTGCTTACGACAATAGTTTTGAAACGGGAGAGGCAGATCCTACCGCAGAAAATGAAAGCAAATTCTATGTCAACGCAACGACTTCGACTTTGTATCAAAACGTTAATGGAGAATGGAGAGTAGTTGCAGACTTAAGCGAATATGTTACAGGGACAATAAGTTGGCTCAGTGGAACAGGTCAACCTAACAACACTGTGGGTGCTGACAATGATATCTATCTTGACACTTTGAACTTCACAATTTATCAAAAAGTGTCTGGCGAATGGGCAAGTCTAAATGTTGAAAGTGGTTTCTATTCTGAAGAGACTTTGTTTGATAGGCTTGGCTATAGTGATGTTGTATATGACAAAGATAATGGAACCTTTACTCGAACGGTAGAAGGTGAGACATATACTTACAAGCTTTATGAAGTAGATTCGATAAATGAGCTTAGTGAGATAATTGATAGTTCTTATACGATTATGGAAACAAGTCTTAGTGGAAATGTTGTCGACTGGACAAATTCAACAAGAGTATTCTTTGTTGAGCAAACTCATGGAGACACCACAACCTATAGAAGATGCACCATTGTCTTCTATAAATTCGCGGATGACATCGAAGTAAATGCTATTACGCAATACAACAACTATTTCCAACTTAGCAATTTAGACAGTATTGCGAAAGCTGCCATTCAAGAAGTTACTGGCGAGACTACCGATGCCGAACTTACTTGGTGGAATTACAATTCTTCAAATTATACCTTGAATTCAGCAACAGTTATCAGCATTGGCGAAAGCACAGTGGACGCAAACGGACAATACATTGTTTCTGGGCAATTCTATGTGCTCATGTCGGACAAATATTATCGTGTTGACCTTAACATAACCTGTGCGGAGGCTCGAGCAAGCTACCAAGTTTATGTAGCTAATGAGAGTTTAGAATCCGCGATTTCGTTAAAAGATATTTCTTTATACACTTTTGATGAAAACGGAGATCTTGCTTTTACTGTGAACGGCGAAACTGTTGTGTATACAACTGAAGCTTTAATGGATTACATCAATCGTGAAATTGGTCTTGCTAGCTATACTGGTTTTACATATGAGGATACTGAAGTCAAGTTCTATGAGTTCGATGATTTAGGGAACAGTATTGTTGCTGGTTTTGACGGAACAGAAATTGAAAATGTCGATTTGACCGCTACTAAACCGTTTGTAAAAAATGTGAATATGGTTTACTATATCAAATACGATACTGCCACAGAAACTGACCTTATTCTATATGCTATTTTAAACATCAATTTTGTTGTTCAAAATGAACCTTTAGGTGAAAAACATTTCTTTTCAGGCACGACTTCAGGTCAAACCTTTGACCTCAACACAATAACAACACAAGTAAGACAAAACTTTGATTTAAGTTCATCATATATAACTTATTATCTTGATGCAAACGGAGAAAATGCTGTTACCGGCAACACTATTACTTTGACAACTGAAGAAAGAGCACAAAACTACATTTTGAAAGAAATATATTTCAATGATGGCTCAAGTTATGTAAAAATCATATTAATTATTCAAAACACCAACGTTTTGGAGGCAAGCGGAGCGTCTATGACAAGAATGGAGACAAGAGAAGAACAAAACGAAATTTTTAAAACAGAAAACGGGGGACTAGCAGCGTGAATGTTTGGTTTTGGGTTTATGTATGTTCTTGGTTTATCAACCTTCTTCTCTTGATTTCCATGGTATTCTTGGAAAGAAAAAAATTCTCTTCTATTGTGTGCTGGATGACTGTTTTGACCGTTTTGCCTGTTATTGGTTACATCTTCTATATTGTTATGGGCAACGGTCTTTCATACAGAACCAGAAAGATGATAAACAAGCATAAACTTTACGAACTTGACTATAATGAGGAAATTAAAAATATCCTCTTGATGCAAGAAGATTTGAGAGATAAACTTGTTGATGATGCCGGAATTATTAAATGTTGCTATAATCTTGGGAGTATTCTTTGTCCTGGAAACAAAATAGAGTTTTATCGTTGGGGGACAGAAAAGATATCTGCTTTAAAAAGGGATTTGTTGAATGCCAAGAAAAGTATCAATATGGAATATTATATTTTTGCTGACGATGTTGTAGGAAAAGAAATTATGGATATCCTTATTAAAAAAGCAAAAGAGGGCGTGAAAGTTAGGTTTATCTTTGACTCTATCGGATGTTTAGGTGCTCCAAGACGTTTCTTTAGAAAACTAAAAAAAGCTGGTGGCGAAGTGGCAGAATTCTTCCCGCCTTTTGGGCATATTCGTTTAATTAATTTGAAAATGAATTATCGTAACCACCGCAAAATTGTGGTTATTGATGGAAAAATCGGTTACACTGGTGGGATGAATATTCGTGATGACCATATTTACGGAACAAAGAAAAAGTGTTCACCTTGGAGAGATGCTCATCTTCGTATGGAAGGAAGCGGAGTTTATATCTTACAAAACATCTTCTTGAATGACTGGCGATATTGCAAAAAAGAAGAGAAAAAACCTGATGACTATGTTAAGGAAGGATATTTTCCAAAGGTGGATGTGGTCGGCGAAACGAGTCTACAGATAATTTCATCTGGTCCAGACACTAATATGCAAACAATTAAAGACTGCTATATTAAACTTATAACCAATGCTAAGAAATATGTAGTTATCGAATCGCCATATTTCGTTCCGGATGAAAGTTTCTTGTCGGCAATTAAAATTGCGTTAGCGAGCGGAGTAAAAGTAATCATAGTTATTCCACAAAAGCCTGACCACAAAGCTATTTTCCACGTATCTATTTCCTATTTACAAGAATTGATGCTAATGGGTGCCGATGTTTACTTGTATGAAGGTTTTATGCACGCTAAAGCGCTTGTTGTGGATGGTAACAAAATTTCTATCGGAACTTGTAACACCGACAACCGTTCTTTTGCTTTGAATTTTGAAAATACGGTTGTTATGTATTCTCAAGAGGTGGCGGAAGGCTACATGAAAACTGTCGCCGAGGATATTAAAAACGCCATTAAGCTTGACAGTGCGTATTACAAAAAGCGACGATGGTATACTAAATTTTTGCAAGCGGTTTATCGTTTAGGTGCTCCTATCCTTTAAATATTTCTTAAATTTGAAAAAATAGTTGTAAAAGACTATTTTTTCTTTATCTTTTTATAAATTTTTGCTATAATAACTTAGAGGTGTAAAAGTGGATTATAAAAAATTTATTGATAAAGACACTGCTCGTGAAAAGTTTATTAAATTTAGAAAAATAATTATGGATGCGTCAGAAAAAGGAAATTTCGACGAAACTTTTTCGGATATCTGCACAAAAGCACTTGAAGGCGATCCTGTTGCGCAAGATTGTGTAGCATATTTTTATAACAAGGGTTTGCCAGGAAATTTAAAAGCAAACTATGACTTATATATGTCTTGGGAAATTCTTGCATGTGCCAATGGAAATTGTTTTGCTATAGACAAACTTGAATTTTTCTTAAAGTATGCTTTGGATGTTATCTTTTCGGTGGACAGAGTCCTCTACGATGCCATAAGAAAAGGCAATATCACCAAAGATAATGGGCTTTATGTTATTTCTAACCTTCTTTGTGAGAGTATAGTAGATATTTTAAAAATAGATCCAAAGGAGTTGATACAAAGAGACAACACCAGTCAACCTTTTTCCAATGACGTCAACAGGAAATATGTTGATGCTCTTGAAACCTCTATGCCTATTGTTGTTCAATATATAATTTCAGGATAAAATCCTTTATTTCTTAAAAATTAGTTGATTTTTTAATATATATAATTTAAAATAAATATTAGAGGGGCTTATGGCAGAACAAAAAAAATCAAAATTTAAAAAAATATTCATTGTATTTATTATCTTTATGGTCATCGGATATATTGGCGGAGCTTGTATTTTATACTTTACCAGCGATAATCCAGACTTTTTAGGCGCGCTTATCAGTGATTATGCTTGGGTAGGTTTAGCAGTCGGCGTCTTGTTTGGACTTTTCTATCTTTATGCGGCAACAAGAAAGAAAAAAGTGTCAAATGTTTCAGGAAAAACAACTGGTAAAACTGCAGAAGGCGTGGAAATGGACTTGACTTTTAACGCAAAAATGCTTGCTCCAGATGAGTTAAGCAAGCAATATGGTGTTATTGGAACAACTTGGAGTCAGCTTCCAAACATAAAAAAGACAGGACTTGTTGTGCAAAACTCGTTAAGAGGCGGAAAATATAACATAACCATGAAAGACGAATTTCATGCCATGATTATTGGTGCGACGGCTTCTGGTAAAACTTGGCTTACAATGGTGCCAACTATAAGAATTTTAGGACACTCTGGCGAAAAACCAGATATGGTTGTTTCCGACCCTAAGGGAGAACTATATCAAAAGACTTCCAATATTTTAAGAGAAGAAGGCTATCGTGTTTATAAATATGACCTTCGTGAACCATTTACTTCTTCACGTTGGAATCCTATGCAACATGCTTACGATGTCTATCAAGAGGCAGTAAATTTTAAAAATCAAGTAAAAAAATGCACCAACGGTGCTTCTCCAGAAAAATCTGGCTTTAAGCCAATACCTGGAGAAAAATATGGGGCTGAATGGTATGGATTCAATGGGATTGCATATCCAGACATCGATCAACTTAGAACAGCAGTATCCAGCACTGAAGAAATGTATAAAGATAGAGCCTATGGCGAACTTAAAGAAATTGCTACAACCTTGGTTCCTAGAAGTCAAGCAAACGATCCAACTTGGGAAGAAGGTGCTCAAGGTTTCTTATATGGTGTTATGCTAGCCATGCTTGAGGACAGCCAAATTCCAGAGCTTGGCATGACAAGAGAAAAATTTAATTTCTACAACTTATATAGAATTTGCACGTATCGTGACCTTGATCCAGATAATCCATTTGAGACTCTAAAAAAATATCTTCTTCAAGGACGTGATGAAACAAAAAGTGAGGTTGCTCAACTTACTTCTGGTGTTGTCAACACAGCTCCGAACACAGCAAAATCCTATTTCAGTGTTTTGACAGGTAAAATTAATTTTATGCAAGACGTTGGTATTTCCTATCTTACTTCTGACAGCGATATTGATTTTGGTGGATTCACAGATAAGCCAACAATTCTATATATTTGTATTCCAGATGATAAGGAAGAAAGATATACTCTTGCCAATCTTTGCATTTCTCAACTATATAAACGTTTAGTTGATAAAGCCAATTCATACAACTCCAAAAAACTTCCAAGGCATGTTTATTACTTACTTGATGAGTTTGGTAACATGCCACCAATTCCTAAGTTTGACAGTATGATCACAGTTTCGCGTTCAAGAAATATTATTTATGAACTTTTAATTCAGTCTTATACTCAGCTGGAAACCAAATATGGCAAAGAGGCTGCGGAGACTATCAAAGGTAACTGTAATATTCAAATCTTTATCGGAACAGACGACCAAAATACACGTGACGATTTCTCGAAACGATGTGGCGAAGTTCAACTTGTGTATGAAGAAGAAAGTAAGACAAAAAGTATGAAAGACTCAGACGGAAATTCTAAAAACATTTCTGTTCAAAGAACAACAAGACCTCTTATTTCTTCCTATGAACTCGGTCAATTACCTTTTGGAACCGTGGTAGTTAAAATTTATAGATTACAACCTTGCAAATTGGAATTGACACCTGCTTTCAAAACACCATTCTTCCATGAAAACGATGTTAAACCAGAGGTTGGCATCATGAAATCACTAGATAAAGATAAAGTTTATTACAACATTAAGGATAGAAACAAGAAAATCTTAAAAGCTTCAAATCCATTTGATTTCTAACATACGCTGTGTGACCATAAGAATAAAGCTTAAAATATTATCTAACTAAGTAGTAGGCATTGCTTACTACTTTTATTTTTTCAAATTATATGTGTTTAATAAAGAAAGAGCAACGTGAAAAATGTGGAAATGTGGATAACTCGATTTATTGATTTATATTTTTTTAAATTTTTTGTTACCATTATTTTTTCTCTTTAGATACAAACACTTTTTTTGCATATTTTCTAGGAGTGTCATAAAAATAGTAGTTGTCATATAAAAAAGTATGGAAAATTATGAGGATGACAAATTAGCGGATAATTTTGAAAACATAGCTCGTGCTTATTCGAAATCAATGAAAAACAAGGGGTTTGTTTTCATTAAGCTTGAGGAAGAGGAATTTTCTCTACTTCTAGAAGAAATTTGTTTATTATTTTCTAAAATTAAGGCTTGTTTGGAAAGGCTTAAAGATTTTCTAGACTGTAGAGTGTTAAAAGATGTAACGCTACAAAACGAAAAAGATTTTGAAGCAAAATTTAATGTTAAATCTAAGTGTAATTTTCAAAATGTGGAAAATCCGACCAACTGTTTTTTGTCTTTGATATCATTAGAGAATATGTTAACTTTAAAACTGATGATTTTATCAGTTAAAAGTGGAGAACTGGAATTCTGTCAGGACATTATCACAAAAAGAACTCGAATATATGCCTCTAGTTTTTCGCTAGAAGGTTTTGTGATGAAATAGAAGTTAGAAACTAAATGATATATTAAATTTTAAAAACAGATAGCATCTGTTTGACTTTTTTTTATTTAATGGTTATAATTCAAAATAAGAGGTCTTTATGCTTAAAAGTAAAAATTTTATTGCATCTCTCATTGGAACCATTGTTTCTGGGCTTTATATCATCGCTCTTATCTATATTATCGTCACTACATGGCTAGAATTTTATAGGAGTGGCTTAGATGACACTCGTATGGCGGTCGAAGGTTCGCTTTATCTTGCTTTGATGTTGGTGATTTTAGTAACTTTTGCTCTTTCGCTTGTCTCGCTTATCTACCATGTTAAAAAGAAGGACTTGTTTTTTGGACAAGGCAGAAAAATATTATTTTCGGTCATCTTTTTTGACTTTTTTGTCGCTTTCTTATTTTTCATTTTAAGTATTTCTGGGGTTGGAGTTGTGGCAGGAATTTTATATGCCGTAGGCTTGATTTTACTTGCGTGTTCAGACATCCTATATTTAGTCGAGTATAACGAACAAATAAAGTTTCAAAAGGCAAACAGGAACAAAATGGACAATACAGCCTCACAAGACGCCTATTACAAAGTTAAAGAAATTATGGACAGAGAAAGGAAGGACGAATAGGAGAAAAACATGGAAATTGCAATAACTCTTTTTACAATATTATTAGTTGCGATATTTTTAGCACTCATTATAATTGCCTTTTTTAAAGAAAAAAAGAATTTATCTAAATACACTTCAAATTTAATTTTTAAAAAGTATAATCAGAAGTTAGATAAGATTTCCAGTCTATTTAAAAATGAAAAATTGGACAAAATTTTAGATGAATGTAGATTCAAAGTTATAGAATCAGAAAAATTAAACGATGAAAAAATATTTGACAATATTAAGACAATAGACAATTTAGAGGATAATTGGGCACTGTTAAAAAATATTCAAAAGGAATTTGCTCATCGTGGAAGTGTGGAAGATAAAATTTCTTTATTAAAAAAACCTTTGGAAATAACTGACATGAAAAACTATACATCAGAACCTAAAGATGTAAAACACAAGGCACTGATGTTTTTTAATGAAAAGTTTAACGAAGTAAAGTTGGACAAAGAAGTGACCACAATTTTGAGCGGAAATCCTTGTTATAAATTTGGCGATGTGTTTATGTTTCTAGGCTCAAAGGTTTTAAAAATAGATTTAGAAAATGTTTTTGCTGTGGAAATACTTGATTACAAAGACTTTAATATAAAGGTTTGGAAGAAAGGCGAAGAATGGGCAGATTTTGACGGCACTTATGATATCGAGGAGACAGAACATAAATTTCCAGAAGGTGCAGACAAGGATGATCTTTATGTAAAAGAGCTCGTATTACAAAAAACTTATGTGCTGTCTTTTACAAATGGAAGTATGATTTATGATGTAGAACACAAAGAGGTTATTTCTTCACTTCAAGACAAATATGAAAAATTGACCACACTTTTAAAATGACAGGCTTAGCCTGTTTTTTTATTTTTTTAAATTTTTAATTTTTATTTTAATCTATATATTGTTAAAATATTGTTAAAAACCGCAAAAAAACGTTTAAATTTGACTCGATAAAGTTTTTGCGAATAGATAAATTTTTACAAAAAATCGGTATTTTGTTATAAATATATAACTTGCTATTTTTAAAATAGCGAAAGAGAAATTTTGTAAAACTTTATATATTTTTGCAAATTTTATAAATAAAAATTTTTTTGAAAAAACACAAGATATTGATGTATTTTCTTGACAAAACCACCATATCTATTATAAAATGGTTGTGTAGACTTAAACCAAGGAGGCAAATTATGCAAGTCGTTAAACGTAATGGAAACATTGTGGATTTTGACCCTAGCAAAATCGCAGGGGCTATTCAAAAGGCCAATGAGACTGTGAAAGAAAAGGAGAGAGCAAGTAAAAAAGAAATTCAAGAAATTGTTGATTACATAAAAAATATCAACAAAAATCGTATTCTCGTTGAGGATATTCAAGACCTTGTAGAAGAAAAACTTATGGATTTCAAACATTTTGAACTTGCCAAAAAGTATATCATTTATCGTTATACTCGTGCTCTTGTCAGAAAATCTAACACAACTGACCAGTCAATCAAAGAGCTTATAGACGGCGAAAACGAATATTGGAACACAGAAAATTCCAATAAAAATGCTCGAATAGTCACAACACAAAGAGACTATTTGGCTGGAATTACTAGCACCGATATCACTAGAAGATTTTTGCTTCCAGAAGATATTGTGAAGGCTCATGATGAGGGAATTATTCACTTTCATGATGCGGATTATTTTGCGCAGAACGCTCTTCACAACTGTGACCTTATCAACCTTGAAGATATGCTTCAAAATGGCACAAACATCAATGGTGTCATGATAGAAAAACCTCATAAATTTTTAACTGCCATGACCATTGCCACACAAATTATCACTGCAGTAACTTCCAGCCAATATGGCGGAGCAACCGTTACAATGACTCATCTTGCACCATTTGTTAGAGAAAGTTATAAACGTTATCTTCAAAAATATCGTGACAGAAAACTGTCCGAAGAGCAATGCGTTCAATTCGCTAAAGAGGACGTTTTAAGAGAAATTAAAGACGGCGTTCAAACCTTCCAATATCAAGTAAATTCTATGACCACAACAAATGGACAGGCACCATTCTTAAGTGTTTGTCTCTACTTAGGCGAAACGGAAGAATATAAAGAAGAACTTGCGCTCATCATTGAAGAAGTGTTGAAACAAAGAATTGAGGGTATGAAAAATGAAAAGGGAGTCTTTATCACTCCTGCCTTTCCAAAGCTCCTTTATGTTTTGGAAGAGGACAACATCCATGAAAACAGCAAATATTGGTATTTGACCGAACTTGCTGCAAAATGCACAGCAAAGCGTATGGTACCAGACTATATTTCTGAAAAAATCATGAAACAGCTTAAAATAGATAAAAACGGAAACGGAAATTGCTATCCATGTATGGGTTGTCGTTCCTTCCTTACTCCATATGTTGACCCAAAAACCAACAAACCGAAATATTATGGAAGATTCAACCAAGGTGTTGTCACAATTAACCTTGTTGATGTTGCTCTTTCTTCCAATGGCGATTTTGATAATTTCTGGAAAATTTTTGATGAAAGGTTGGAGCTTTGCCACCGCGCTCTTCAAATAAGACATGAACGTCTTGCACATATTACTAGTGATGTTGCTCCAATTCTTTGGCAACACGGTGCACTTGCAAGACTTCAAAAAGGCGAGAGTGTTCATCCTCTTCTTCATGGTGGATATTCGACAATATCTTTGGGCTATGCTGGGCTTTACGAATGTGTTAAATATATGACCGGACATTCACACACTGACAATGGCGAAGGAAAAGAATTTGGAATCAAGGTTATGCAACATCTAAACGATAAGTGCAAAGAGTGGAAAGAGGCGGAAAATATGGACTACAGTGTTTATGGAACGCCTATCGAATCCACTACGTATAAATTTGCGAAAAACTTAAAGAAGAGATTTGGGACTATAAAAGGTATTACCGATAAAGACTATATCACCAACTCCTATCACGTTCCAGTTTTTGAAGAAATTGATGCCTTTTCTAAACTCAAACTTGAAAGTGAATTCCAAAAACTTAGTCCAGGCGGTGCGGTTTCCTATATTGAAACACCAAACCTTCAAGACAATTTGGAAGTTGTTTTGCAAGTTATTAAGTATATTTACGATAATATTATGTATGCCGAACTTAACACTAAATCTGATTACTGTCAAAAATGTGGTTATACCGGAGAAATCTTAATTGATGACAACCTTGAATGGTATTGTCCAAATTGTGGAAATCGTGACCACTCCACACTCAATGTTGCAAGAAGAACTTGTGGTTATATCGGCACAAACTTCTGGAACAAAGGCAGAACACAAGAAATCAAAGAGAGAGTTTTGCATATAGACAATAAGGATGACGAGGAATGAGATACAATAAAATTAGAAAAATGGATATTTCAAACGGCAAAGGTGTAAGAGTTTCCTTGTTCGTTCAGGGTTGCACCTTTAACTGTAAAAACTGCTTTAATCCAGAAACTCACGATTTTAATGGTGGAAAAGAATTTACTGACGAGACTATCTCTCATATATTAGAGCTTTGTGAAAATGAAAATGTGGAAGGCTTGTCGCTTTTAGGTGGCGAGCCTATGCATCCAAATAATATAGAAGCCGTGACTAAACTTGCCAAGGCTTTTAAAGAAAAATTTCCACAAAAAAATCTTTGGGCTTGGACGGGCTTTACTTTTGAAAACTATTTAAAAGACAAAGAAATTGTAAACTATCTTGATGTTTTGGTGGACGGTCAATATGTTGACGAACTCCATGACTTCACTTTAAAATGGCGAGGCTCTTCCAACCAGCGAGTAATTGATATTCCGAAAACTTTGAAGGAAGGCAAAGTTGTTTTGTTAGAAGAAGCTTATAAATAAAAAATTTTATAATTGTTGATTAATAATTTGTAGTTAATTAGTATGATTTAAATTGGACTTAAAGTCCTTAAAAGGTAATAAGATTACATGAGAAAGTTTGAACTTGTAAAAAAAGAATTCATAAAATATGGAGTGCATCCAAAAACTTTAAAAAAACCATATAGGGCAACTAAACATGCGGTGGCATATGACTGCTTTTCACCAATAGATATCACAATTCCACCTGAATCTACCGAACTTGTGTTTACAAACTTTAAGGCATATTGCAATACTGACGAAGGCTTTATTTTGGCATCAACGAGTGGGCTTGGGAAAAAAGGAATAATTCTTGCTAATGGCATCGGTATTATTGAAAGTGACTATGCTGACAATGAATCTAATGATGGAAATATCGGCTTTTTACTACATAATTTAAATAAAACTCCTTATGAAGTTAAGGCGGGAGATAAAATTGGTCAAATTTTCTTCTTCAAATTTTTAACAGTTGATGATGACGCTGAAACAAATGCTAACGTTGTCAGAAAAGGTGGTTTTGGTTCAACAAATAAAAAATAATTGTCTGTGACAGATTTTGATTCTTAAAATTAATAAAAATATTTGATATTTTAAAAAGGGCAAATTGCCCTTTTTTCATATTTTTTAGCAAATATACATAAATTTATTTATGAATTAATAAAAAAATATAAAAACATATACATTTTTATTTGACAAATTAAAGAATTTATGATTTAATAAAACTAATAATTTAGTTTGGAGGATTTATGAAACGTAATTTAAGCCTAATTGCAATCATTATGGCAACAGTTGTTTATGGTATTCAATTAATTTTAAACATTATGGACTTCTTTGTTATCATTTCTGCCTTGTCGGCATATTCAGGTGATTTTACCAGTGCTGAAATGGCTTCATTGGCAATGGTGCTTGCTCTTTACATTTTCTTGTTAGCATTCATTGTTGTAGCATTCATTTTAACTATTTTAATGTTCAAATATGTTAATGCTTCTCCAGAAGTTTATGCTAAGAAAAAGCCAACAACTATCGCAGCAATTGTCTTTAATTTTCTTGTAATGATTTTACTTATTATAAGCTTTGTCGGTGCTACAAATGTCGGAACACTCATATTCAGTATCATTTGCTTTATCGCTTTGGTTGTAGCAACCGTTATGATTATTGTTGATTTAGTAAATGAAAAGAAAAAAGTTGAAGAATTGATGAATGTTAGACCAGTTGAAACAAATGCAACTGCGACAGAAAAAACGCAAGAAGAACAAAATAGTAATATTGCTGAAAATGTAGATAATAGTAAAAAAGAAGAAGATGAAGAAAAAAAGGAAGAGACTCCTAAAAATGAATAATCTAAAGAAACTAGAGAAATCTAGTTTTTTTATTAGTTTTTAAATTATTTTAAAAAAAACAGTTTACTTTTTATTCATTTTATAGTAAAATATATTTAGAATTGTATTACGAGGGGGTTAATATGAACGTTCAAAAAAAATTTGGAGATTCTGCAGTCTTAGTTTGGAAGGATAGAAAAAGATATTTAGGTATGCCTTTGTCTTTTACAAGATATTATCTTATCAAAAATGGAGATGTTTGGTTCAAAACTTTTAGAGATGTTGGACTTTTATCTACACATATTGAAGAAGTGAATTTATATCGTATGTATGATATTTCTCTTCATCAGTCTTTCTGGGACAAAATTTTTGGAACCGGAACTGTTATTTTATACAGTAATGATGAAAGGGCTCCAGAACTTGTTTTGAAAAGTATTGCAAAACCATTCCAAGTTAGAGATATGTTCTCTCAGCTTATCGAAGAACAAAGAAAAGCAAACGGCGTTCATGTTGCAGAAATTCAAGGATAACAGGCAATGCCTGTTTTTTCTTTTTTTTTAAAACTTTATATACTTTAATGTAAGTTACATAGATTAATAAATTAAAAATAATTTTTATGTGTATAATTTTAATAAGGACGTTGAGAGTTAAGCGAATTAAGTTTCTTATTTTTTATAAAAAGTCATATTTAATTTAAAACCCATTAACTTTGTGCCTAAATGTTCCTAAATTGTGCCTAAAAAATTGAATATATATAAACATACAAAAAAATACCACTCAAAGTGGTATTTTTAATTTATGGTGGAGATGATCGGATTCGAACCGATGACCCTCTGCTTGCAAGGCAGATGCTCTAGCCAACTGAGCCACACCCCCACGTTGCCTAAATATATTAACATATTAATTTGCTTTTGTCAAGAAATTATTGAAAATAATTTAAATTTTTATATTGGCGTGTAAAGTTTTATTCTTTTATTCATAAGGATAGGACTTTTATTTTTTACTAATTGGTGTTTTCCTTATAACGATTCTAAGTGGATTTATATTAATGTATTTATAAAGCAAAAGGCATTCCTTTAGAACGCCTTTTAATAAATTCTCTTTGTTTTAGAATTTATTTCAATTATTTGCAGCAGTTATTGTTGCAACCGCAGTTAGAGAGTAATAAGAGCAATAAGATTGTTCCACAGTCAATGTTAATTCCTTTCATACCGCAACCGCCACAGCCGCAGCAGTTTAAAAGTAAGATTAAGAAAATGAGTGAGCAGCAATCGTTACCGCAACCGCAATCTCTACCTACATCGCCACAACCTGAGCCTCCAAAAAAGTTCATTTGTGCCTCCTAAATTTTTCTTATGTATTTACGACTTTTGTTTTGTGCTTTCACACATTATCATTCTATTAAGTTTTTTAAAAAATGTGAAAATAATATCTTTAAATTTTTTTTGTTATTCTCTTTTCTTTTAGTTTCTTTTTATGTTAAAATATGTATATTAAAAAAGTTTAGAATTTGACACATACTTTTTAAATTCTAGAGCACAATATCTTATGATTACAAGGTCATCTTGTGAAATTAATTAGGAGGAAATATGAAAAAATCTTTATCTATTAAAAGAGCTCTGACCACTTTTGCTTGTTTAGTTATGGTGCTTATTGCAGGGTTAACACTTGCTGCATGTGGCGGAACTGAATCTAACGAGTATATTACACCTGGCTCAAATGCATCGTTCTCAAGTGCACCAGATGTAAAATACAACAATGCCTCAGACTTTGCACTTACTTACAAAGGCAACAACCACTACGAAGCAACTGGAAGTGCTGCCGTTATGGATGCTACACAAGCAAGCACATGGGGAACAGTTGAAGGTTCTAAATATGTGGTAGTTAATGTAAAAATGGGCGAAGGCTCAACTGCAATTATTGGTTGGAGAAGTGTAGAGAACAAGGACAACGCGTTTGAAGAAAGTGAAATAGACGGAACCAACATAAAAACTTCAACTGCTTCAAATGACACCAAAAACTATATTTTAGCATTAAGTGACGGGGATGCCTTTAGACATGAGGACTTAAAGGTTTGGCGTATTGAAGTTACGCCGGCTGCAAGTGAAGGTGAGACTGTTGAGCCTGTATATTACACCATTGATTTTTCTGCACTTTACAATGTTCAATAAATTAAAAGTAGAAAATAAAGTCACACTTCGGTGTGATTTTATTTTTGCAAAATTTTTGCTTTTTTACGATTTTTTTTAAATTTACAAAAAAATTAATAAAAATTGAGAGAAATTATAACTTTCCTTTTATGTTTACTTGCTTTTTGAAAGTTTTATTTGCTATAATTTATTTGAGGTATTGGGTTTAAAGGAGGAAAAGTGGAAGAAGTTATAAAGTTTACAGGAACAAACGAAAAACTGTTTACACGTAGCGTTATAGAAAATGTCACAGAAAAAACAACTTTAATTGTTCCTGAAACTCATAATGCAATTCTTATTTTAGACGGCGAAATGCTTCAAACACTACCTAAAGGAAGATACTATTTGCGGAATTTGGTGGAAATGAAAAAAGATGAAAAACTTTCGCTTGAAGTTATCTTTGTCAGCAAAACTGCCAAACTTAAACTCCTTTGGGGAACTCCAAACAAAATAACCATTGAAGACCCAATTTTGCATGAATCTTACAAAATGGGCATGAGTGGAGATTTTGAAGTTCAAGTGAGCGATCCAAGAAAATGTTTTCTCTATCTTGTCGGCTCAGAAGATGTTTTAACCGCCGACGCGCTTCAAGATAGGCTGATGAGCAAAGTGGTTTCTGTGGTAGAAACAGAAGTGGCAAAATTTATTTCCGAGAAAAAGGTTTTATATTCCAATGTTTATCAGTATAAGCAAGAAATAGCGAAAAAAGTTGTGCCAATTCTTTCATCTTCATTTTCCTCCAGCTATGGAATCACGGTTTTTTCTTTGAATATTGCAAATATTATCTTTGATGAAAAAGACTTGGAAAGTTTAAACTCAAAAAATAGAACGAGTGTGAAGAAAGCTTTATGTCCTGTTTGTAACACTGAACTTGAGCCTAATGCTAAATTTTGTTTTAACTGTGGAACGAAAATAAGTGAAAAGAAAAATTGTGCAAAATGTGGAGCAGAAAATTCAGCGGAAGCCAAATTTTGTTCGATGTGTGGCGAAAAATTTTAAGGAGGAGTTATGGTTGCAGTTTATATTATTGTTTGTGTGGCAGTGGTTGCAGTTTCTCTTTATTTTCTTATTCGAGAGGTTAAAGCCTCTAAAAACGAAAGCGGAGAAGGAAAAGAAAGTCAAACGGTTATTTTAAATAAAAGGCAAATTGAGCGTTCTGTTCAAAACATTGAAAGCATGATCGTTCTTGCAGACGGCAATGATACTTTGACAAACAAACTTGTTGAACTCAAGGACGAAATTCGCTTTTTAAATCCGTCAAAAAATCCAAAAGTCAAAGCGGCGGATGAAAAAATTGCCAACAAACTCGATGATATAAAAATTGAAATATCCAAAGACAAAGACTCGGAGGCAATTCTTAGAATGATAGAAGAAGTGGAAGGCTTTTTATCACAACGCACAAAGGAAATGGAAGCGTAATGAAAAGAGAACTTAAAGTAAGTGAAGGTGTAGGAGAAAATATCCTCAAAGAATTAAAACTTGGTTACATCAACTTGGCAGACGGATTTTTTGATTTAGCACAAACAAATTTCGACCTTGTCATCCTTTCCGATCCTAAATGTGCCGATGCGTTTTGGGGGTTGATGCTCTGCAAGTGCCACATACGAAATGAAGATGTGCTACTTACCAACGCAACGTTATATAAAAATGTCGTTTTTTTGAAAGAATACCAAAATGCACTTGTTTATGCAGATGATGACCAAAAGATGATTTACAACAACTTACTTTCTGAAATTATGAAAATAAATTCGGGTGAAGGATACTAATAGGAGGAAATATGTGGTGGCCATTTAAAAGAAACAAATTTAAAAATATTCAGCGAGAAGATTTGGTGAATTCCATTTGCGAATTGGAAAGGCAAGAGCGCACTATAGAAGCGGAAATCTTCCAAATGCAGAAAGAAATTGATGCTCTTTTAGACAAAGGCAAGAAAGAAAAGACGGAAGAACTTAAACTTTTCTATGCTAAGAAAATTAATCATCTTAAAGAGCAAAAGCAAAGCACAATGCAAAAAGGTATGTATCTTTTATACAATATTCGCTTGATGAACAAACTTAAAGATGCCTATGACAGCAATGCCTTTTACAAGACCAAAACAAAAGTTCCTCTTTCCGAACTACTCGCCGACCAAAAGGGACTAGCAAAGTTTTTAAATAAAGCCTTAGAGACTCGTATTGCTTCAGAAGATGTGCTCACAAGTGCGGACGACCTCTTCACAGAAATTCAAGGAGCATATGAGACTAATGAATCAATTTATGGCATGAAAAAAGACGATGAGGATCTTTTAACTTCCTTTGAAAAGGAACAACAAATTTTGGACGAGCAAACTCTTTACGAAGAGGCGCAAGTAAATAAAACAAAAAAGAAAAAAATGAAAATGGAGGAATAAAAAATGGCTTGGTTTAAAAGTAAAAAACAAAAAGAAATTGAACAAAAAATGTTGGTTAGAAGGACGATAAATTCCATGGAAAAACAAATTGCTCGTCTTGACGAACAAAAGAAAGTTTTTGTGGAAGCGGCAAAAAAGGCGAAGGAAAAAGACTTGGAGCCACAATTTAATTTGGCACTCTCTGGCTATAAAATGACCGTTCAACAACAAAAAAGAGCACAAGAAATGCTCTTAAACTTTGAAATTACTGCTCAAATGCGT
The DNA here is from genome assembly GCA_944349415.1 of uncultured Clostridia bacterium. Classification (GTDB taxonomy): domain Bacteria; phylum Bacillota; class Clostridia; order Christensenellales; family UBA1242; genus Caccovivens. Next base: position 66,995 of record CALVMX010000001.1, on the reverse strand, counting down.
GATGTCACCATGATGACAACAGAATTTTTACGCAGTATGAGTTCCATTTCCAAAGAAATGAGCAAACTTGCAGACGCTAAGGAATTTGAAAAGATACAAGCCCAATTTGAAGAGGCAATAACTGCAGTTGAGACTCAAACAGACCAAATGGATGCTTTCATGGAAATGAGTCAAGAGTCCTTTAGTCAAGCTGGAAAAGCTAGAGACGGTAAGGATATTTCTAGCGACGATTTCGAAAAATATATTATGGAACAAGCAGCAAACGACGAAGCAAGCAGCGAAGACATAGACAAGGAAATTGAAAAACTTAGAAAGAAAATCGAGGAAGAAGCAAAATAATTTTTCTACGGAGATAATATGGAAGATATCGAACTTCTAAATAGCACCTTTGAATTATATATGCAAAAGGGAAAAGAAGCGAAAGAAAAGGGAAATTACGCTCTCGCAAAGCGTAATTTTATGCTTGCTGGCGAGACTATGATGAAAATTGCCAAAGTGAGCCAAGGCAAGTTAAAAGAAGTAAGACTAAATCGTGCAAAACGTATCGTCGAGCTTTCCGATCGAATTGGCACAGAAAAAGAAAAAAAGAAAGAGGACGCAAGCGACGAAGATGACGAAGTGAAAAAATGGCAACAGGCAGAAATACCAAACATACACTTCTCTGATGTTGCAGGACTCGATGAAGTCAAAAAAGCGATAAAAATACGCATGATAAATCCTTTTCTTTATCCTGACAAATATAAACTCTACAACAAAAAAACGGGTGGCGGAGTTCTTCTTTATGGACCTCCAGGCACTGGTAAAACGATGATAGCAAAAGCCATTGCGTGTGAAGTTGGAGCCAAGTTTTATGCTGTGAAAGGCTCGGACATTGTGTCAAAGTGGGTTGGCGAAAGCGAAAAAAATATCAATTCGCTTTTTGAAGAAGCCAACAAGCAAGACAGGGCCATCATTTTTATTGACGAAATGGACAGTCTTTTAGGAAAACGTGGACAAGATATTCACAATGATAAACGTGTGAATGAATTTTTACAGCAAATAGATGGCTTTGCAGGTCGAAATCCAAATCTACTTCTTTTAGGTGCGACAAATAGACCTTGGGATATAGACACAGCAGCCACTCGTTCGGGACGCTTTTCTCAAAAAATCTACATACCACTTCCAGATGAAAAAGCAAGAAAATTTATGTTAGAAAAAAACATGAAAAATGTTCCAGTATCTAAAAATTTCGATATAGATAAAATTGTTAAACAAACGGAGCTTTACAGTGGTGCAGATATTGAAGAACTCTGTGACAGAGCAAAAGATGAACCGCTTTTAAAGGCGATAGAAACCGACAGTGTTGTGGAAGTCACAAACAAAGATTTTGACAATATTTTGAAAATCTTTCCACCTAGTGTAACAGAAAGTGAACTTAAAAAATTTGAGGAATATAACAACGACATCGACAGTCTGATAAAAAATAAAAGAAAGAAGAAATAGATGAGAGAGCGAATTTGTAATAACTGCGGAGGCAAAAAATATAAAGAGATCGGACAGAACATGGTAAAATGCCTGTTCTGTGGAACTATCTATGTCGACGAATACGCCAACAAAGAAGAAGAAATATTGATTGTCCAAGCATACGAGAAAATTCGCGATTTTAAATTTCAAGAGGCCGTTTCTGATTTTGACAAAATATTGACTCTTTATCCAAAGTCTCACGAAGCCTATTATGGACGCCTGCAAGCAAAAAATAAAGTAATTTATTTTAATAGTAAAGAAGGAAACAAACGTTATCCGTCTTTTTTCGGCAGTGAAATTCCGAATTATTTTGAGGACGAAGATTTCAAAAAAGCGATAGAATTTGCGCCTCATGAAATTGCCGAAAGTTATAACGAACAGGCTTCACGTGTTGAAAAAATCAGAAATAATTATTTAAACGATGCCAAAAATTATTCATGTGATGTGGTTTTTAATGTCAAAGAGCAGTCAGAAAATTTCCAAAAAATTCTTTCTGCATTGCAAGAAAAAGAATTAAAAGTTTTTCTTCGAGAGGATGTTAAAAAACAGAAGAAAAATATAGAGGCTTATACTTTTCAAGCAATTAACACCGCAAAAGTAGAAGTCCTTTTAGTAGAAAACGAAGAAGCTTTGTCGGAGCCTAAAATACGAAACCTATACCAAAGATTTCTTTATCGAATTAGTGTGAAAGAGAGATTTCCATCAAGTTTTGTTGTGGTCTATGACGACAAAGCTGTCTCTCTTGAAATTTTAAAGAAAAACTTTCCAAATTTAAAAACACTATTTTCGCCAAATGACATAAACTTCCTTGCTGACCTTGCCACATTTGTTAAAAATGCAACAGAGAGAAATTATAATGAAAAAATAGGGCTCGAAAAACGCGAAGTGGAAAATGTTACTCCAGTTAAAAAAGAGAAAGTGGAGATTTCCACTGTCGAGCCAACAGAACTAGGACATTATAACGTGGAAAATGTTCCACTTTCTGAGAAAAACAAAGTTAAATGGATTTTTTACAGCATCAAAAATGGCGATTTTGCCACTGCTGAAAAACTTTTGCAGGAAGAAAAAGAGAACAACCAGCCTAGTGGAGAAATATATTTTGCCTCGCTTCTATGTGAAAGAAAGATAAAAACAGAAGACGAATTCTTTTCAAATATTGAAAATTTTAAAAATAAAGAAGAGTTAGAAAATGTGCTGAAATATTCCTCTTCCGATTTTGCCAACAACTTTGTCAATAAATGGGAACAACTTATTGTAAAAGAAAATGATGTAGACTATTATTTAGCCTATCTTGAATTTTTGGCAAAATATCAAAATTCTATGCATGATGAATTCATCACTGAAGCGGAAAAACTTGCCATTGAAACTTTAAACGAAGATTTAATCAACACTATTTTGAAATGTTATAATCCTACTGATGTGGATAAATATACCAATTTTTATTTTCAGTTAGCACAAAAAACGGGAGATGAAAATTATTATCAAAAGATTTTGGAACTGGATGAAGGGCATGTCCAAAGCCTGTTTGCTCTCTTTATGAAAAATTTCGACACAGTCGAAGAAAAACTGTCTTATCGTGACGGCAAAGCTTTGGAAGATGTTTTAAAATATTGTGAGCCAGAACGTCGTAGCGGATTTTTGACCGATTTAATTAATTTAATAAGTGAAATTTGTTTCTATGACATTAAAAAAGCAGAAGCACAATTTGACTTCTATCTTTCATATATAAATGATGACGATATCCTAAAAAAGACTTTAGTTAGCCTTGCTTCAAACTTGCAGGCAAAAGGATTTTTTAGTTTGGCGGAAAAATATCTCACTCTTGCAATTAAAAATGACAAAGAAAATGCTGAACTTTATTGGCAACTCATACAAGTTAAAACCCATTGTCACAGCGAAAGCGAACTTTTGACAACTTCTGTTAAAATTTCAGAAATGGAAGACTGGAAAACTCTTTTAAATTTCGCAAGTGACGAGCAGGCAGAAAAATATTCTCAAGTCGTGGCTAAAGCTAACACCACTTCCACCAAAAAGCTTTTCCGCCGTGAACTTTTGGATAAAGTGGTCTTAACTGAAAAATTACGTGACTTTTTAATTAGAAATGACAAGGTATTGGATGAGGCGTCTGATAAAGCCACTGTAAAATACTATAGACAACAGTTCGGTGCGTTTGAATCCTATTTCGATAAAATTGAAAATGCTAAGACTTTTGAAGAATATAACGAAATTTTCGAAAGATTATTTGCTAGATTAGATGTTATGGATTTGACAATAGACACCTCGGTGAATATTGCCAAAATTGCCAATAAAAAAGATAATTTGGAAGTTTTGGAAAAAGAAGCAAAAAAACGAGACGAAAAATATCTCTCCACCATTGAGGAAGAAAAGCGTAATCGAAAACGCAAGGTTGTTTTATTTTGCTGCCTCGAACTTGTGCCGATGTTACTCGTTTTGCTCTTTTTGATTTTGGTTATTGCCGCTCCAAAAGAGACATACATGGTTTTCACGCAAAATGGAGTTATTATTTTCACTATCCTTTCTGTAATTTTAGGATTAGGCAATTTAATTTACAATTCTGTGAAGAAAAACGTCGAGAAAAAATGGCGTCTTGCGAGACTCTCTATTGTCATTATCGGTTTTGTTAATCTTAGCTGTTTGCTATTTGGTTTTTATATCTATCCACCTGAAATAAGCATAACTAATGCTTATGAGTTTAACAATATTGTTCACAACGCAAGTTATGTTGACATAAAACTTGAAAACGATATTGACATGGCAGAAATTGACTGGTCGCCGACAGATTTTTACGGCAATTTGAAAGGCGAGGGTTATAGAATTTATAATTTAAGTTTCAGAGGCGGAAATACGTATGCTTTGTTCGAGGAACTGGGCGGAGAAGTCCAAGATTTAACCGTTGAGGTAATTGAAGGCAATTTTGAAAATGTTTCTCAGTTTGCCGGTGTTGCTTTGAACAACAATGGCAAAATTGATAATTGTCAAGTTTCACTTTCTGCCAATATTGTAAGCACTGCCGAAAACGCGACAGTTGGCGGACTTGTGGCAAGCAACGGTGTTGGCGAAATAACAAATTCAAGTGTCAGTGGTTATATAAATTTGACCTCAAATGGAAATGTGACTTTCGGTGGTTTAGTCGGCGAAACTAGAAGTATCAGCTTAATAAGTGAAAATGTAGTAGCTCTAAATTTCAATTTTACTTTTGATAGTGGTTCACTCGAATTTGGTGGACTTGTTGGCGACAATTTGTCGACGATAACCTGCTCTAAAGCGGAAATAAATTTGAATTTAAACGGAACATTAAATGAGGCGGTGATAGGAGGGCTAGTTGGTAGAACTCGCACTTCAATAAACAATTCATATGTTACTGGAACTATTAATTTGAATTATGTAAATGCCACCACAGGAGGACTTGTCGGTGAATTTTCGAGACGTCGCGAAGTGGTTGAGTATTGCTATCAAAATCTCGACATTCAAAATATCAGCGGAGCTACAGGTGCGCTCATTGGCAATTTAAGAGAAGGCGAAGTGCGTTCCTGCTTTGCTGTTAGCAATTTAACAAACCTTCTTGGAAGTAAAGAGTTTAACGAAGGTATCGCTCCAAATCCTCAAAATTGCCAAATTTTTGAAAGTGTAGATGCTGTTACAAATAGTTTTGGTTTTTCAGAAGAATTTTGGAATTTATCTGGAAATCTTCCAACCTTGATTTGTTTTGAAAATTAAAACGATATAAAACTATTAAAAACTTTAAAAAATATAAATGACAAAAATTGTCTTTATATTTTTTTAATTTTGTTTGCCAAAAGTGAAAATAAGTGCTAAAATACAATGCGAGAGTTCTTACTCTTATTTTAAAGAAAAAAATTAAAAATTTTTCATATATATTAATTGTTGTCTACATTTTCGCATAAAAAAATTAGATGACAAAAATTTAAGGTGATGATATGTTTAAATTATTAAGGTATTTAAAGAAAATCGATTATGCCTATATTTTTATTATCTTAGGTGTTATCGTTTTGCAAGTTTGGCTCGATCTGAAACTTCCTGAATATATGTCGACAATTATTACTCTTCTTCAAACAGAGGATGTGCCAAATCTTGTGAATGAAATTTTAATCAACGGTGGATTTATGCTGGCATGTGCTGTAGGCAGTTTGCTTTCTGCTATTTTAGTTCATTTCTTTGTTTCACAAATAGGAGCAAGGCTATCTGCTAATTTAAGATTTGCTCTTTACGGCAAAATTGAAAGCTTTTCTCTTTCAGAAATGAACAAATTTTCTACAGATAGCTTGATTACAAGAACGACAAATGATGTTACTCAAGTGCAAATCTTGATTACGATGGGAACACAGTCTTTAATTAAAGCTCCTATTCTTGCAATTTGGGCAATTATCAAAATTGTAGGGCTTGGTTGGGAATGGTCAGTAGCTACCGCAGTTGCGGTTGTTATTGCGATTTTACTATCATTAGTTGTCATCGTTTTTGCCATTCCTAGATTTAAAAAAGTTCAAACCTTGACAGATAATTTAAATAGAGTCACAAGAGAAAATTTGACTGGTATTCGTGTTATAAGGGCAAATAATGCAGAGCAATATCAAACTGATAAATTCCAAAAAGGAAATACAGAATTAACTAAAAACAATTTGTCGGTTAACAGAATCATGGCAATTATGTCACCAGGTATGTCACTTTTAAGCACGGGGCTTTCTCTTGCTATATATTGGATAGGTGCGTATATTGTCAAAGATGCTGTTGACATTGCTAACATGATGGTGTTTACTTCTTATGGAATGCAAGTCATTATGGCGTTTATGCTTCTTATCATTACATTTATAATTATGCCTAGAGCGTTAGTTTCAGCAAGACGTATCAACGAAGTTTTAGACACTCACAATTCTATAATTTCTGGAGAGCAGACAACGGGAGATAATATAGAAGAGGGTTATGTTGTTTTTGATAATGTCTCTTTTAAATATCTAGATGCCAACGAGTATGTTTTAAAAGACATTTCTTTCAGCGTGAATAAAGGCGAGACCGTAGCTTTCATAGGCTCGACAGGTAGTGGCAAAAGCACTCTTATTAATCTTATTCCTCGTCTTTATGATGTCACTGATGGTGCGGTTTTAATTGATGGAATTAATGTTAAAGATTACGACTCTAAACTTTTGAACAAAAAAATTGGTTATACGCCACAACGAGGCGTGTTGTTTAGTGGAACAGTAAAATCAAACGTCAACTTTGGGGATAATGATGCTGACGAGGAGACTATTAAAAGGTCCTTAAGCATAGCTCAAGCTTCCAATTTCGTTTCGCGTATGGATGGTGGTGTCGATGGAAGAATTGCTCAAGGCGGTAACAATGTTTCTGGAGGACAAAAGCAAAGACTTTCCATTGCTAGAGCTATTGCACGTAAGCCAGAAATATTCATATTTGACGACAGTTTTTCGGCATTAGATTATAAAACTGACAGAAAGTTAAGAACGGCATTAAATAAAAATACTTCTGGTATAACAAAATTTATTGTTGCTCAACGTATCGGAACAATTAAAGATGCCGACAAAATTATTGTTTTAGAAAGCGGCGAAATGGTTGGGATAGGAACTCATGAGGAACTTCTTAAAAATTGTCCTATTTATAAGGAAATTGCTTTATCGCAGTTATCAGAGGAGGAATTACAATGAGAGGCGGTCGTATGATAGCTGGCGAAAAGCCGGCAAAGGGTGTGTTTAAACAGTCCATGCTCAAACTGTTAAAATATTGCAAAAAATATTATGGCGTGATGATATTGGCAATTTTACTTGGAGCCGTCTCTGTTGTTTGTCAAATTATTTCTCCAAGTAAATTAGGAGATTTAACAGAAGTTATAACAGGAGGCATCGCTTCTGGTGGAAGCATTGATATCGACCAAGTTACAAGTTTAGCACTTTTAATTTTAACTCTTGCTTTGATTATGGCGGTGTTTAACTATTTTCAACAATTCATTATGGCAACAACAACTCAAAAAATTGTTTACAATTTCAGACGTGATATTGCCTACAAAATAAACAAGCTGCCTCTTAAGTATTTCGATACACATCTTTATGGCGATACTTTAAGTCGTGTAACAAACGATGTGGACACAATAGGGCAGTCTCTTAACCAGTCAATAGCTTCTCTATTTTCTAACATAATATTGTTTATTGGCGTGGTAATTGCTATGTTTATCACGCAATGGATTATGGCTTTTACCGTCATTGTAGCAACAATTATCGGTTTCCTAGTTATGCTTATTTTCCTTACCAAATCGCAAAAATATTTCAATATGCAGCAAAAAGATCTAGGTGATTTGGAGGCTCATATTGAAGAGGTTTATTCCGGACACAATGTGGTAAAACTTTTCAATGCAGAAAAAACTAAAGGTGAAGAATTTCATAAAATTAACAAAAAACTATATCGCAGTGCTTGGAAATCTCAATTCTTGTCTGGCTCTATGATGCCGTCTATGAATTTTATTGGTAACCTTGCTTTTGTTATGGTTTGTATTGTTGGTGCGATACTTGCAACAAATAACATAATAGGACTTGGGCCTATCGCATCCTTTATGATTTATGCTCGTTTGTTTACAAATCCAATTTCTCAAATAGCTCAGTCACTTACAAGTTTGCAGTCAACATCTGCAGCAAGTAGTCGTGTTTTTGAATTCCTAGAAGAAGAGGAACTTTCAGACGAAAGTGAAAAGACTTTGAAGCTGGAAAATGTGAAAGGTAATATTGAATTTGAACACGTAAAATTTGGTTACAACAAAGACAAGGTTATCATTCACGATTTCTCTGTCAGTGTGAAAGCTGGGCAAAAGGTGGCTATTGTTGGGCCAACAGGTGCCGGAAAGACAACGCTTGTTAATTTGCTTATGCGCTTCTACGAAATTGACGATGGCGATATAAAAATTGATGGAACTTCAATTAAAGATTTGACAAGAGAAAACATCCACGATCTTTTTGGAATGGTGCTTCAAGACACTTGGCTTTTCCAAGGAACTATCAAAGAAAACTTGCGATATAACAAGGAAAATGTTACTGACGAACAAATCATTGAAGCGTGCAAAAGTGTAGGAGTTGATCACTTTATTCAAACCTTGTCTAATGGCTATGACACTGTTGTGGATGATACTGTCAACCTTTCTGCTGGACAAAAACAACTTTTGACTATTGCAAGAACGATGGTGGCGGATAATCCTATGCTTATTTTGGACGAAGCGACAAGTTCAGTTGATACCCGAACGGAAGAACTCATTCAAAAAGCTATGGATAAACTTATGCAAAACAGAACCTCTTTCATTATTGCACACAGGCTGTCAACAATTCGTAATGCAGACATAATTTTAGTGCTTAAAGATGGAGATGTCATTGAAAAAGGCAACCATGAAGAGCTTATGAAAAAAGGCGGTTTCTATGCCGATCTATACAACAGTCAGTTTTCTGAGAACTAGAGCGCAAAAAATTCAAAACTTGTTTTGAATTTTGCGAGCGGCCGCTCGCAATTCGCTTGAAAAGCGAATATTGCGCTCTGTATTTAAAGCGAAACTAAATAAAAAGTCAAAGAAAAGAATAATTCAAAACTTATTTCGCAAACTAAGTCAAGGAGGCGAAAAATGTTATCAAGATTATTTTTTTCTTTTATGGGGTTACCAATGATATTTAATGCAATGTTTAACTTTTTAGATATATTTTCTTATGGACAAATGAATTTGATTTACAATAATGAAGTTATTGAAATAACCGATGAAGAAAAAGCCGACATACAAAGCGAAATAATAAAATATTTAGAGAACGCATATGATTCTCCAGCTCTTGCTGTGACCTTTCCTGAACTTTACAAAGAGATGTTAAAAGATGGATATTTTCTAAATTTTAAATTTGACGCTCATTATGAATTTAACGGACTCCCATTTGACGAAATAACAATAAAAATTGAAGATAATGCGTATGGTTTCAATATTTTCCGTGGCGAAAATGGTGTGTTCCAAGGTAGATGTATTTATATAAATACAGAAAATTCTTCTTCCGATTTGTTTAATGTTATTAAAAATATAGTAGATAGCAAGATTCCATACAATGAAAATGAGGAAAATTTAGAAAATTCAAACGTTGAAAGCGCATCCGAGAATACGGAGTTAGCAGAGCTAGAAAAAACAGAAAGACAAAACCTAAATTTTGAGCCGGAGCAAGAAAATTTTTAAATATATGTTGAAATTATATATAAAATATTTGACATTATAATATTTTTGGTATACAATATATGGAAAGAAGGACAAAAAACTTCGCTATATATTGTATTTTTTGTTATTTAGAATACTATATATAGAACAAACAAAGGAGATAATATGAAAGAGGAATTAAAGGAATATTGGAAAGGCTTTAAAGGCGGAAATTGGACGGAAAATATTGATGTAAAAGATTTTATTGCCAACAACTATAAGGAATATAGAGGAGATGATTCTTTTCTTGCTTCTATTTCGCCAAAGACAAAAAAAGTTTGGGCTAAGTGTGACCAATTGCTTGCAGAAGAGGCTAAAAAAGGGCTTTTAGATGTTGAGCTTAATGCCGTATCCGGCATCACAAGTTTTGCACCGGGCTATATTGACAAAAAGAATGAAGTCATTGTCGGGCTGCAAACCGATAAGCCTTTAAAACGTATTGTCAACCTTTATGGTGGAACTCGAATGGCTGATAAAGCACTTGCGGCATATGGCAAAGAGCTTAATCCTGAAATTGAAAAATACTTTAAAGAGTTTAGAAAAACACATAATGACGGCGTTTTTGATGCGTATACTCCAGAAATTAGAAGAGCTAGAAAAGCCGGCCTCTTGACTGGACTCCCTGATGCTTATGGCAGAGGCAGAATTATTGGAGACTATCGACGCGTCGCACTTTATGGTATAGACAAATTAATTGAATTTAAGCAAAAAGATTATGCTACCATTGATGTTTCCAGTGAAGAAAAAATCAGACTTCGCGAGGAGGTCCAAGAACAAATAAGAGCATTAAACAAAATTAAAGAAATGGCTTTAAGTTATGGCTTTGATATTTCAAAGCCGGCAAAAACTGCTAAAGAGGCATTTCAATGGTTGTATTTTGCATATCTTGCTGGAGTCAAGGAAGACAATGGTGCAGCTATGAGTTTAGGCAGGACTTCAACATTCCTAGATATCTATATTGAAAGAGATATGAAGGACAAAATGTTAACTGAAGAAGAAGCTCAAGAACTTGTCGACCAATTCATAATCAAACTTAGACTAGTCAGACATTTAAGAACTCCTGAATACGACGAGATTTTCGGCGGCGATCCAACTTGGGTTACTGAAAGTGTTGGCGGAATGTTTGATGACAATAAAAGTTTGGTGACCAAAAACTCATTTAGATATTTGTACTCGCTTATCAATTTAAAACCATCGCCAGAACCAAATTTGACAGTGCTTTATTCACCTAAATTACCACTTAATTTTAGAAAATTCTGTGCAAAGATTTCTATTTTGACTGATGCCATTCAATACGAGGGCGACGATGTTATGCGTCCAATTTATGGTAATGATTATGCTATTGCTTGCTGCGTTTCTGCAATGAAAGTGGGAAAACAAATGCAGTTTTTCGGTGCGAGATGCAATTTAGCTAAAACTTTGTTATATTCTCTCAATGGTGGCGTGGACGAAAAATCAGGAGTTTTGGTGGTTGAGGGATTAAAGAAAAACACAGAAAAAGTTTTAACTTTTGATAAAGTTTGGAAAAATTATCAAAAAACAATGGAAATTGTCGCAAAAACTTATGTTGATGCTATGAATATTATTCATTATATGCATGACAAGTATGCTTATGAGGCAGCTCAAATGGCACTTCATGACACTTTTGTGGAAAGACTTATGGCCTTTGGTGTGGCAGGATTTTCAGTTGCTGTGGACTCTTTGTCAGCAATAAAGTATGCTAAAGTAAAGCCAATAAGAGACGAAAATGGCATTATTGTAGACTTCGAAACAAAAGGCGATTTTCCAAAATATGGAAACGATGACGATAGGGTTGACCAACTTGGAATTTTACTTATTCAATATTTTTATAATTGCTTGAAGAAATACAAGTTATATCGTGGTGCTATCCATACTCTTTCGCTTTTGACCATCACTTCAAACGTTATGTATGGTAAAAAGACGGGGGCAACTCCAGATGGAAGAAAAGCGGGCGAAGCTTTCGCTCCTGGTGCAAATCCTATGCATGAAAGAGACTGCACTGGTGCACTTGCTTCTCTTAATTCGGTGGCAAAAATACCATATTGCAACTGTTGTCAAGACGGCATTTCTAACACTTTTTCTATTGTTCCTGATGCACTTGGAAAAGACGAAAAATCGAGAATTAAAAATCTAGTAGACATTTTAGACGGATACTTTGTTCAAGGTGCACAACATATCAATGTCAATGTCTTAAACAGAGAGTTGTTAATAGATGCTATGAATAACCCTTGGAAGTATCCAAATTTAACTATAAGAGTTTCTGGTTATGCTGTAAACTTCAACAAACTTTCACGTGCTCATCAAGAAGAAGTTATTGCAAGAACTTTCCATAAAGCAAGATAAAAAATATTATTAAAATTTTGATTTAATTTTTATAATTATGAATTAAATTATTTAAAATTTAGTTATATTATTGATCAATTGAAAAAAATCTAGGAGAAATCAGTAAACAAATGGTTAAAGGAAATATTGATAGTTTTGAAAGTATGGGGTTGGTGGACGGGCCTGGCGTGAGATTTGTGGTCTTTATGCAGGGCTGTCCTCTTCGTTGCGCCTACTGTCATAATCCTGAGACTTGGTCAGATGAAAAGAAAATTCAGATGACGGCAGAGGAACTCGTAAATAAAATCTTGAAATATAAACCATATTTTGGCGATGAAGGAGGAGTCACATTCTCTGGTGGAGAGCCCTTGCATCAACCTAAATTTCTTTTAGAGGCTTTAAAAGAGTGTAAGAAGCATAATATCAACACTTGTCTAGACACTTCTGGTGCAGGTGAAAAATATGAGGAAATTCTCGACTATTGCGATTTGGTCATTTTAGACGTAAAAGAATTAGATGACGAAAAATATAGGAAATTGACTGGAAAAAGTATGGAGTGGTTCAATAAATTTTTAAACAAGTGTCAAGAAAAGAATAAAAAAATGTGGCTTAGACAAGTTATTGTGCCAGGATACAACGATACAAAAGAAAGTGTTTTAAAGTTAAAGGAATTTGCATCTAAACTGAAAAATATTGAAAAGGTGGAGCTTCTGCCTTATCATACCATGGCAAAAGAAAAATATAAAAAAATGGGAATACCTTACAGATTAGAAAATGTTTTAGATATGAATAAAGAAAAATGTAAAAAACTTGAAAAATTGCTAAAAAATCAATAAAATTTAGCAATTTTTTATTATTTTAATATATTTTTTCGCAGTTTTATATGATATTTTAAATTATTTTAATAATTAAATTTTTTTAGAATTTTTAGAATACTATTTTGCATTAAATTTTCTGAGTAAAAATAAATTTTATGTCAAAAATTTAAATGTGGATTATTTACTTTTGGCGATTTGTGCTTTTTATTCGATAAAAGGATTCGTTAGAGGATTTGTAAAAATGCTCCTGTCTTTTGTTGGAGTTTTTTTAATTGCGATTATATCTTTTAAAATTGCTTCAAATATAGAAAACCTATTCGGTTTACAAGATTTTTTTCAAAATTTATTTACAAACTTATTAAACGGACTTGCAAGTGGAACTTTCTCAAACAAAGAAGAGCTAATGACTACTTTAGAAAGTCTGAGTGGAAATCTCGTTTTGATTTCCATTTTAAAATTGTTAGTTTCAAGTATTTCTATTCAAGGAGAGCTAACTTTAGGAGGTGTATTCTCGCCTATACTTTCAAATATAGCTTATCGTCTAGTAGTTTTTCTTATAGTTTTCATTTTAATTTTGTTTTTAACAAGAATAATCGGATATCTTTTAAATTTTGCAATAAAAAAGACAGGACTTTCTCCTGTCAATAGATTTCTAGGTTTGTTCTTGGGTTTTCTTAAAGGGTTGGTAATTTCAAGCATTGTTTTTATCATACTTTCTACTCTTGCCAGTTTTAATTTAAGTGAAGGTTTAACGAGTTTTGTTAATAGTGGTTATGTGTCTAAATATATTTATGAAAACCATATAATTAAATTGTTTGAAGGTGTGTATTCAATATTTTCATAATGATTTGAAGATTCGGAAGTAACTTCTGGAATGTTGTCGATGTCTTGTTGTATTTTGTTGATTTTATCATTAAGCACAATAATATAGATGGTTTCAACTATTATAGCGATGATTAATAAAGTCAATAAAATAATAGTAAAAATCTTGAAAAAACTATATTTTTTTACTTTATTTACTTTATTTTTATTTATTTTTTCATCATTTGTCAAGTTTTCGATTTTTTCTTTTTCTAATTTTATCTTCATATAGTTTTTTAATTTTCCTTTCGAATTTAGTATAGCATTTTTTAAGGAAATTTTCAAGTAAATTTCCAATAAATATTCGTTCGATAGAAAGGGCTAAACAGAAGGTAATTAAAATATAAAATCTAAATTCGCCGTAGTTAAGTTTTAAATTTACAAAAAAATATATTAAAAAAAATAAAAAAAGATAAAAAAATGATAAAAAACAGTCAAAAAACTTATTTTTTATGTTATTTTTTATTATTTTTTTTAAATCAAAAATAATTCCTGATAAAAAACCAAATAATACCACAAACAAAAAAATTTGTGGTTGATTTAAGGTTTCATATAACATTATTTAAATATCCTTTTAAGTAAAGGCGTTTTTTCCTTTTTGTTTATATATTTGAAAGAAGTTATATTTCCAGAAAATTCCACTTCTTTATCCTCAAGGTCGAGTTTTACTACTTCAAGTTCATTGCCACAAATTAAAACATTAGTATCGCCAACTTCAACAACCGCTTGTGTGTTAGTAGATGACACTACCTTTGTTGCACCTATTATTGTTAAAAGTTTTCTATTGTCTAAAACTATTTTTTCTTCCATATTTTCCCCTTTTTAAAAGATATGCGATAATTCTTGATTATTATGCTAAAATGTATTAAAATATTAATTATGATAAAAAGGGAAATAAAAGTAGAAAAATCTAAGAAAATATTGGAAGTTTTGGCTGACAATTCTTTTTCATACGCTGCTGCACAAAAAATGCTAAGGAATAAGGATATAAAATTAAACGGGAAGGTGTGCAAGGAAAATGTTAAGGCGGAAGTGGGAGGTGTTTTGACCTGCTTTTATAAAGAGGAAATCAAACCTTACGAAATTGTCTTTGAAAACGATGAGGTTGTGTTAATAAATAAATTTGCCGGCATAGAAGTGGAAAATGGCTTAGATAAACTTTTGCATGCCTTTCCGGTGCATAGGCTTGACCGCAACACCGAAGGACTTTTGGTCATGGCAAAAACTTTGGATGCTAAAGCGAAACTTGAAAAGGCTTTTAAAAACCATTTAATTAAAAAGTTTTATTTAACTGAAGTGGTCGGCGAATTTAATGTTGACAAAACTTTCAAGGCATATCTAGTTAAGGATACAGAAAAAGCCTTGGTTAAAATTTTTCCTAATAAAATGAAAGGTGCTGTGCTTATTCAAACAAAAATCAAAACTTTAAAGGCTAAAAAGGAGAGTAGTCTTTTGGAAGTGGAGATAATTGGTGGTAAAACTCATCAAATAAGAGCACACTTAGCATATTTAGGTCATGCGATCATCGGTGATGGTAAATATGGTAAGCGAGAAGATTTTGCCAAATTTAAGGAAAAAAGGCAAAAGCTTTTTGCTTATAAACTTGTTTTCCAAGATATAGGAATTGAAGGATTAGACGGAAAAGAATTTGTCATTTTTCCGAAGTGGTTAGATAAAGTGTCAATAAATTAAAAATTTTCATAAGAAAGGTTATGAAGATAAAAAATTCCTATTATGAAGGATTATTGCAAGACTTATTCTGCGGAAATGATGGTTTTTTCGTGATTTTTATGCATTTTTTATACCAATTTAATCAAATTTTTATTTTTTATCCAAATTTTGAAAAAGATTTCGAAAAATTATATCTTCTAGAATTAGAAGTCTGCAATATACTTTCCAGGCTGATTATTGAAATTGGTGGAGATGCAAAATTTTATTCATCGACTAAAAAGTATCTCAGCGGAAATATAGATTATATAAAAAGTTTGTCCTCAATAGTCGATATTGATTTGGAGCTTGTGGAAAAAGGGCTTATAGATGTAAAAAATGTTTTATCTAAAATAGACAACATAAGAATCAAAACAGAACTGAGAAAAATTGTAGCATATAAAGAAAACGAAGAAAAAATTTTAAAAGATATTAAAATTAAATTATTAACAATTTAAAAAATATGCAAAAAAAACTCATTTTTTGCATATTTTTTGTCTTTTTTATGGTTTTTGCTTTTATATTTAAAAACATTTTTATTTATTGTGGAAAAATAGATATCTTATTTTTATCAGATTTTTAATTTGGATTTTTAAATAAATAATTTGAATAATTAATGAAAAAATAATTATTTTATATTTTTTATCATTTTTGTTTGATAAAATAATTAATAAAGTGTTATTATATTATTAATTAGTGCGGCGTGAATTTTCAATCTAAAACCTGTGAGGTGTTTATGAAAAAGTTTAGCATTGTTTTTGCTACCATATTTACTTTAGTTTTAGGCACAGTACTTTCTGCGTGTAGCTTTAAACAGCCATCGGCGAATTTTAGTAGTGAGGAAATTTTTGTTTCCATAGGGCAAGAAGTCAATTTAGAGGACTATCTTTCTGTTTCCGAACTTGAAATTGATGATGTTGAGTATGTCTTTTCAAACTCAAATTTTTTCACACTTGAAAACTCGACATTAACAGCAAACACTTTCGGACAAGCAAACGTTTACGCTTTATATGACGGAAATACCTTAGATAATATGCATATTGTGGTTAAAAAGCCGTTTGAGCAAGTGGACAATATTCAAATGGATGATAACGGGCTTGTGACCTGGAATAATGTTATAGATAAATTTGACGAGACTCAAAACTTTACCAGTCCGAGTTCATATCAGCTTAATATTACATACACAAATCCTAACACCGAAGAGGCAAATACTACTTCTGTCACAGTGCAAACTAACTCTTATCAGCTTACAGAAGAAGGACGCTATGAGATAAGCATTATCGCACTAGGAGAAGGCTACTTTGATAATTCACAAGCAAGTGAAACCACCTTGTATTTTGGATATATGCCTAAGCTTCAAGCGGTAGATTTTAGTTTTAACCCTTCAAGTGAAGTTATATCTTGGGCGGAAGTGGGTTCGGCAAACTTTACTATTAATTTTAATGGGCAAGTCGTCGCTGAAAATATAACCGAAAATTCCTTAGATTTAACGGATTATCTTTCCGAATTGGATGCTGGGAGTTACACTCTTTTTGTGACGACTAATGATGCGAACGGCGAGAAAATTAGTGTAGAAAGTGAAAATGTTACTATCAATAAGATTTCTAATGCCTCACTTACTTATCTCTATGACCAAAAAAACGGTGGAAGATATAGCGTGTCATTGCCAGAAAATGCAAACGAAGTTATTTTGACGCTGGGCGAGAAAACTTATAATTTTAGCGAAAATTCAGAAACTACTTTTGAAGATTTGCCTCAAGGCAGTTATAATGTTGTTGCTCAAGCTCTTGTAAGTGAAAGTGAAGAAAGCGGAGTTTTCTATGCAAATAGTGATGCGAAAAATTTAAAGCAGATTTATAAACTTGGCAAGGTAACTATTCAAGGCACAGGCGAAAATGAAGAAAATGACACCACATTTAATTATAGCGTTACAAGAGCCGACGAAAACATTTTAACAAATTTTGTTGTCAAATTAAATGACAACACTTCACTTGAAAGTGGCTTTGGAGCCTCCGACCTTACAGTAAATAAAAACATTTTAAATCTTACAAGCGGCGAATATAACCTTTCCATTTTACAACTCGCTTCTCAAGAGAGTGTGGTAATCGACTCTTTAACATACGATGTTATAAATTCAGACGAAAGCGACTTGTATACTTTTACAAAACTTGCTCCATTTACTGCAGTTAGCGGCGCTGAAATGGTAAGCCATTCTTATGTCAATGAAAACTCGACATTTACCTTTAACTTGGTGGAAGGAGCAACAGAATATTCTCTTTACATATTAAATGGCGAAGATTACGAACTTGTCGACAGTTCATTGTTCTCTCGTGAAAATGGAATCATAACTTTCACTGGAAAAATTGAAGAGCTATTTAGTGAATATTTTGAGAGCTCCACGATAACATTTAAACTTCTGGCTGCTTCAAATGCGGAGAATTTTATTTCTTCCTCGACCGAAAAAACATTGACACAATTATCTACACCGACAAGCTCTAGCGGAAATAATGAAAGCACGATTTATTCTTGGGATGCTGTTCCTAATGCTCTAGAATATAATGTGCGATATGCGGTTATTTCAAAAGACCAATATGATTTAGGGCTGGAGCAAATAGAGTCAAGCGACTTATCGTTCAGTGAACCTGTTGAAACAAGTGATAATGAGATAACTTTAGATGCTGGAAATTATTTTTACCTTGAAATCTTTGCTCTTCCAGAAAATGAAAGTTCATATTTGACTTCTGAGACTTTTAGAGCAATATTCTTCCTGTCCGAAAAACTTTCTACTCCTAATGTGGATGTGATGTATGGTATTTTGGGAGAAGAGGATGCCGAAAGCTATTATATCCGAGTGGAAAATGTGGAAAACATAGAAGCTTTAACGGTTACACTTGGACAAGATGAAAGTGCTGTAACTTCCTATCAAACAGGCGAAGAATATACGATTTATAGACTCAACTCCGATTTTTCTGATGTCAATGCCCTTAATGGCATAGAGCTATCGGTTGTGGCACATTCAACGGATAGTGTAATTTACCTTGATAGTTTGGAATTTAAAGTAACCATTCAAAGACTAGCGAGAGTGGAATATGATGAACTAATTTTCGATGAATTGACAAAGACTATGACGGTCGAAGGTGGAAGAGAAGGTGTCACAGAAATTATTTTATCAGACGGAACAATCACCGAGACAGGTGCAAATGTTGATACTTCTTTAGATGTTTTTGATATTGAAAACGGAGATGTCACCGTAGCGCTTAAGGGCGGAGAGATTATAGAAGATGTTATTCAGCCGATAGATAATACTATTTATTTAGATAGCGAAGTGGCGACGTTTAATATTCAACGTGTGGACAGGCCAACAAACTTTACTTACAACAATGGCGATTTAACATTTTCGGCAACACATCAATTTGCTGAAGTTTTTGTTTTAGATATAATTCTTACTGATGCAAATAATAATCAAACCTTGTTTAAAATTTCCAACTTGGATTTAAATAATAATACCGGAAATTATCCGTCTATTACTGCTTACAGCAAAACTGGCGAAGATTTAACCTTAATTTTGGCAGAACAAGAAATTGAAAGTATTTTGCTTACCTCTAATTATACTATTGACCTTGACACTATAATAAGTTATATAAACTTAGATTCTACTTTAAGTAATTATTATTCACAAGCTGTCAAGGTGGAATTTGGAATTTATTGCCGACAACAAACTTTAAATAATTCTATCTTTTTAAATTCATATTATGGCACACTTTTAAGTGATACATCTTTGACTTTACTTGAAATATCCAAAATGCCAACTTTGGAAATTAGCTATGATAAAGATTTAAACACATTGTCTTGGGACAGTCTTGGAAATGATACTACATATTTAGTTTATCAAAAGGGCAGAGGAGTTATTTCTACTTCTACAGCAAATTCTTATCAATTTAATTTGTCATCTCTTACTCTTTCTCAAGATTATACTTTCTACGTAACAGCAACAAGTCCTTATTATTTGGAATCTTCTCAGTCGAATGAAATCTTGATTCATAGGCTTGATGCAGTGACATCTGTTACTCTTTCTAACAACAACTTACAATTTACTCCTAATAGATATGATAATCAATACATTCAGTCCGCATCTATTAGTATAAATTCTGGCGAGAGTGAAACCATTTCTAAAAACACCAATTTTAGTTTGCCTATTTCTGAAAATGGAACATACAACATTAAATATTTAGGTATAACCGACTATGAAAGCGAAGGAAGATTTTATCTTGACTCAAGTGAAGTTTCCTTTAACGTTTCTGAAATGACCACCATTGCACCAACTAATAACGAAGTTACTTTCTCTAACAATACAATAAGTTTTAGTCCGTTTGGAGAAGGTGAAAGCTTGCAAACACTATCATATCGTATAGTGTTCACAAATAGTAACAACCCTGATAACACTATAGAAGTGACAACCAAAAGCAATTCATATGTTGTTTCTTTAGATGACGAAAATCTAAATAATCTCTTGTCAGGAGAAATTTCGATAAGTGTTTATGCAATTCTCAGCACTTACTCTGTCTCTGCAGGTGGAAATGTTTATTACAGCACTTTAGAATCTGATTTGGGAATATATAATGTCTATAAGTATACTAGCTCGGCTACTATAAACAAGCTTGCACAACCTACTATTGAAAATGTGGAATTTAATCATGAAGATTACATTGATGCCACAGCGACCACTCCAAGAATGATCTTATATGTCTCTGGGAATTATTCAGAAAATGAAACTTTCTATGTATTTATAGGCAACAGTGGAGAAATAGTTAAACAAATAAGCTACAATGACGCATATGATGTTGATGCTGGAAATTTCAAATTAGAGCTTACCTTTGAAGAATATGCAAATTATATGACTGTTGGAAATAATGAAATCTCTGTTGTGGTAAGAAGCTCAGTAAATCTTCCGTCTCAAGAAGGCAATGTGACTGTTTATCGAAATGACACATTGGAAAGTATAACTCAAAATAGTGAAATGATAAGTTACAACTCTTCCACTATAAATGGTTATAATCACACTTTAAATATTGAATTTCAAGATGCTTCCTACTTAAGTTATGCAACTGGTGGAATTGATCTCGTAATTTCTTACACGCCTAGTGGCGAAGAAATGCAAGAAGAGACAATAACCATTCCATTCAGTAGTTTTGAAGAAGGTTCGACTTCTATAAGTTATGACTTGACTTCATTTTTTGAAGAAAAGTTGGCAAATGGCGGAACAGTCTCTTATTCCGCATACATCAGAAGTTTTAGTGACAATTCAACTGACAATAAGGCTTACTTTTTAGCTTCTCAACCAGTGCAAAGTGTTTCAAATTATGAAATTTTGGCTATGCCTTCAGAAAGTTTAGGGCTTTCAAGAACAAATGGCGGAATCTATCTTGTAAATACTGATTCTCTCATCAACACCTTGAATACTAAATACCTTATTCAATATGCTTCTTCTACATATATAATAGGTCAAGACGAAGATTTCTATTTTGAATTTCCGTCCACTTGGGGAGACGGCGAATATGCTCTTCAGATTACGGCATTTGAAAGTGGAAAAGTTAAATCAAACGCTCTTTCTTACACTATCAATTTATCCCGACTTGTGTGGAATGAGAATCCAAACATAACCCTATATCGTGACGCTAGCGAAGAAGAGTATTTGGAGTGGGATGAAGTTACAAATGCAAATTCCTATCTTGTTCGAGCATATGATGTAAATGGAAATTTAATCAATGAAATAGAAATTGTGAAAGGAACAGATTTCCTTGATGGAGAAAAGCCTTCCTTTACAATGACAGATATTTTTGGCGAAGATTATAATCTTCTGCAAAATTATGGCTATACTTACTCTGGTGCAGAAATTAGATTTGATATAATCGCTTGTAACCATAGTGAAACTAATCCTTATTATACAGATTCTGCAATTTACAGTGTAAATTGTTCGCTTTTAGGAAGCGGAGACAATTTAAGTAGAGTGAATATCTCTGTTAATAGTGACGGCTTTATAACTTTTATAGGCGAAACAGGAACAACATATCTCTATACACTTGTTCCAGCTTCGGCTATAGACGAAACGGTGTTTGAGTGGCAAGAGATAACCTCAGACGTCGATGGACTTGTTGCTATCAACCTTTCTCTGTTTGAAAATTTGGAAGAAAACACTGTCTTTAACCTTCAAATTAAGAAAAAAGGCGATGCTTTAAATAGTGGTGTTATATATAATACAAGCGGAAACATCAACCTTTCTTTAGACTCGATTATAGTTGAAAGTGCAGGTTTTAGACTATCCGATTCGGTAAGAAGTGTAGCTTTTGACAGCGTAAATCTAGATTTGTTAACTATAGCGCTAAGTAATGAATATTCTAGAGTTTTTGTAAGCCAGCAAGAGCTTTATGAAGAAAACTTAATAACACTTGCAAATGCGGTTGAATTAAATTTAACTTCAACAGATGTATTGGAAGGCACAAATTATCTTTACACCATTAACTATACAGAAATTTTAGATGCTTTCAACTTTACAAGCGGTCAAAATACGGTATATTTATATGCTATTCAAGAAAGTTTTGGAGGCGACTATACTAACACGTTGTCCTTTGTAACTTCTTTTGAATTTACCATTGATAATACCACTCAAATCGTTGTCGTTGAAAAAATGGAAGATACTTTAGAAGACTTTGAAGAGGATAATCGTGACCGTTCAAAAACACAAATAGGTTTTACTTATGATGAAAACATTGTTGGATTCTATTTTAGAGTAGACTATACATCTCCTACTGGAACTGAAGCAAGCTTTAAATATAGTTATGGAAGCGACGAGTTTATTTTAGATACTTTAAATAACAGAATATATTTAGATTTATCTTCAATTTTTAGCAATGAAGAAATAAATCAAGGAGCTGGAAATTACAAATTAAGTATAAGTGTTTTAAAATCTATAGATGAAAATATTGTTATCTCAAATTACATAACAAGTTATAATGACGGGGTAGAAGATATTCCTTTAGAGTTTACTAAACTTCCAGAATTGAGTCAGGTATATCTTTCAAATGGTAACTTATATTGGACAGTCAACACAGATCTTCAAGATTTAGTTAATTTAGCAGATGGTTATTATATCTATCTTGTTAGCGTAGAAAACGAAAGTGCAATAAACAAATACAAAACTGATAGCATAACGACATCATATGACGGAGAATTATTCTCTGCAAGTTATAGTCAATACAATGTTTATGTTATTGCGATAGCTGATGATCCTTTCGTCATTGCTTCAGACCCACGATATATTCAAGAAAATGACGGAACAATAAAAAATGTGGCTAAAGGACGTTTCAACTCTGAACTTACATTAAATTCAGCAGGAGTGCTTTCTATCAATTGGGATTCAAGCTCAAATTCTTCTTATGACGGAGATGTAAATAACGATATTTACGCACTTTTGAATTTGCCAGTTAGTTCAATGACTTCGGCAAATGTCAATGCGTTTGTTGATAATATCTTCTTCTATCCTTTTACCTTTACTGTAAATGACTTAGTCAACGGACAGGTAAGAATCAGATTTAGATTTATATCTTCTGACGCAAGCGGTGTTAAATATACTGAAACAGTTACAGTGGATGCGTTATATTTATTGCAAGCGCTTGACCTACCAAATCTCTCTCAATTATTGGATCACATTTATTCTAATGTGCAAGATGCGACTGATAGAACCTTGGTTTCTAACTTTAGAGAAAGAATAGAAGAATACTGTGGAGGTATTGGCAACGAAGTCAATATCTTTGATGAATTCTTTGAAAGAATACAGTCTGGAAAATATCAAATTGAATATTGTCTACTTGGAAACTCTTCAACCTTTAACTCCGCTTGGTATTCTTTAAAGAGAAGTGACGCCGGTCAAGAGGAAGATAATTCTGTTTTCTATGTTAATCCTATGCCGAAAGTTACAGCAGCCTTTGAAGAGTCTACAGATACAGAAAGTGAAAGCATTGCAAGAGCATTTTATCTCAGAATTAGTCAAGCGAATGTATACACTGATGCTGAAGGAAATTCTAGTCTTGCATCAACTTACATTTTAAGAATGGAAAGTTCGACAGATAAATATGGCTTTGAAATTTCTAATATGTCTGGAAATTGGACTTGCAAACTAATCGGAGACGAAGGCGAAACCTTTGATGTTGAAGTAGATGGAAATGACTTAATTTTATATCTAAATTTAAATGGTGCGAATTCTCTAAAGAGTAAATATTCTGATATTCTCAGTTCTACTGATTTTACTTTTGAGATTTTTGCACAAGGTAATTCCTATTCTATTTCAAGTAAATCTGAACGTTTTGAACTTTCTTACAATGGTGCTTGTCATGATTTCCACATTGAAAATGGAACATTTATTTGGCAGTCGCATCAAAATTATCCTACAAAAGTGGTGTATAAACTAGATTTAAATACAACTGAACAAGAGGAAACAATTTCAAATGTTACTTCAAGCAATATGACACTCACTTTGGATACCGCTGGTTTATATGATTATATAAAATTTGTCACACAAGGAAGTATTAGTAGAAACACTATTCGAGTTGATAGTGAAACTTATATGATAGAAAACGTATACAAACTAAACACTCCAACTCTTCAAACTGACTTGAATATGATAAGAGTCAGTGAAGCAGAAGGCAATATTTCCAACTATGCTGAAGCTTATTCGCAAGATGATTTCAAAAAATATGAAATTTATAACGATGTTTCTACAAATAATTTATCGTTTAAATATACTGATTTGAATATAGATGAACTGACAACTTATTACGAGCCTGGCACCACTTTCTATTCTACTACCTCTCAAGACTATGCTTATAAGAGCTCAGAGTTAACGGCTGCTTCATACTCAATTTCTTCTCTTGGAAGCACGGCAGATTTTGAAGCGAGCGAACGTCAGGTTTCTGATGGTGTTACTGATCATGATGTTTACATCTTTAATATTGATTATGGCGAATTGGAATCTCAAGATAAAAACACAATATTATTGCGTTCAACAACAGGCACAATAAATGCACGTATGCTCAATTCGGTTTCTCAAGATAGCCTATCAATTCAAAACGGTGTTGTAAGTTGGTCAGAGGGCGGTATTTTAGAGGAAGGCGAAAATTTAAATTTAGTTTATAAGATTACTCTTTCTTTCTATGATACTTCAATAGATTCAAATGGAGAGACTGCTGTAGATTTCTTATCTTCAGAAAATAACATTGAAAGATACACCGCTTTGACACAATTTGATATATCAAAAGAAGCAGAGAATTTCCCTCAAGCTGATTACAGTTATATCAGAATTACGGTTCAAGCTTTAGCTTTAAATATTACAGATGAGGAGCAGTCTAACAACAATAGATTCGAGGAACTTGTTGAAGGTGGCTATATCAGTGGAACTAACATTTCCTTCTCTGACGGAACTTACGTTCTTATGTCAAATGGTGTATATTTAGAAAACATAACTTTATCTAATCCTGTTGAAAATATTGCCATAACAAACGGTCAACTTACTTGGACGTATGCTACAAACGAAAATGTCGAATTTATAGTCGAAGATGAAAATGGAAATACAATTTCAGGAACACTTTCAAGCACTTTGAGTGAGGAATTTTATATCTTCACATTTAAGGAAGATGTTGGAGCACTCTCTGCCGGAGAACATACTTTAACAGTATATGCTGTTCAAATAGGAACATCGCAAGATAATTTAATCAAATCTGTTGGAGCAAGTGTGAGCGGAGTTTTGAAAATTGCAAGCATGTCACAAGATGGTTATCAAATCTATACTGAGACATTGAGTATAAGAGATGATACTGGCGGAAGCCATTTTGTAGACGTAGAAACATTAGACTTCTCTCAATATTTTACAAATAATCAATACAATAATGTCACTCTTACTGTAACTTTGACAGATGAAAATAGTCAGTCGTTCACTTTGACTTCGTCTAACTCAAAAATTTATGTGTTTAGTTCGGAAGAGGAACTTCAAACTTTCAGAAACAACTATAGTGATTATATTGACACTCAAAATTGTGTAGCAATAGCCACAGGTATGACCTTTATTGTCACTGTAACTGGCGAAGTAGATTCGGCATATCAAGAGCAAATCTTCTTGTTGCCAGCCGATGAATTTACTTTAAACTTACAACGTCCAGAGTATCAAATAAATATATCTTATGACGCAATTAATCAAATCTTCTCTTGGACAACTGATTCGCAAGACGAGGAAGGTTTAGTTTACGTTGTCAATATTGCGTATAACGAAGGATCAAGCAGAACTTATGAAACCACAGAAAATTCTTTTGTTCCAACTGTCATAGGGAATATTACCGAATTCAGAGTGGCAGTCAAGTTTGGAGAAAATGCTTTGATGTCAAGTTTTGTAGATTTTGAAGATACTGATGATGATACAGCTAATGGACTTGCCACTTTCAACCTTTTTGCAAACGGAGACGGAACAGGAACAAATCCTTATACCATTAACAATACAACTCAATTTAGAAACATTGCTTACAGAATGAGTAAAGCGACATACTTAAATAGTTATACTCAAAACGGACAGACACAGACTGAAAGCACCATTTTCTATTTCCAATTAGGAAATGATATAGGCTTAAGTGATGATGATTTATTGCAATTCAATGGTATTCTCTTTAAAGGAACTTTTGAGGGTGCTTTGTTAGGTGCAAATCATACAATAGTTTACACTAGCACATATTCCGCATCAAGTGCGGCACTGACCAGTGCTATCACAGTTTCAGTCGGTAGATTAACAGGACTTACGACAGGCGAAAATGCTGTCTACAGTTATGGTTTAAGCTTGTTTGAGAGTTTAGGAACAACTTCCACTATTTCTAATCTCACAATACAACCAATATTCAATAGCGAAAACAATGTTGGAGTAAACCTTTTAGTTGCAGGACTTACGATAACAAACAGTGGCACGGTTTCAAATGTCAATGCGGCAGGTTTAGAGTCTAACTTAGTGATTTACACATCAAGTCAAGGACGTATTGGTGCATATGCTGGACTTGTTAGCATCAATAACGGAAGTTTAAACAACTGCGCGTTGACAGCTGATATTAACTTGACGGATACACAAGGAGGTGTAACACGAAATCAAAACTTCTATGTGGGTGGTCTTGTATATACCAATTATGGAAATATTAGACAAAGTTCTCTCAATGCCAATATTACTCTTGATATTCAAAGTGCTCAAGATGCAACTCGACACCAAATAGCTGGTATTGCAGTTACATCAGGTCTTAGCAGTTCATTGTCCGGAAATTCAATAGGAACAGACAGCGAAAGCGGGCAGACATATCAAGTTTCCTTTATTGCAAACTCTTCAAATAATGATACAGTCTATGTCGCAGGTATTTCTGTTTATTGTCTAGCACAAGGAACAAATTACACTGGCAATTCTTACAATTCTGGCTGTGCTGTTGCTTCAACGACCAGCGGTTCAATAGCAATTTCGGATGAAATTAATCCAACTTTGTAATTATGGAAAATTGAACGAACTAAAAGCTTATATAAACAAACAAACTTTTCTGACGTTTCATCAATAGTCAAAGTTTGTGCTAAACAATAAGTATAAAGAAAAAGTCTTTTGAATAGAATTATTCTATGAAAAAGGCTTTTCTTTTTTTAACAATTTTTGTTTTGTTATTTTGTTTTCCGTCTGTTTCGACAGCACTAGCCGAAACAAATAACAATTCAATAAGGCTTTTGAGAATAACTTCTGGACAATATAATTCGTTTGTCTATCTTTTTCCTATAAACAGCCTAGAATTTGGGAATGTCGAAGTTGGAGATATTGAAATTGAAGGATTTAAATATTTTTTAAAAAGCAGAATAGATATTTTAAGTGAAAGTTATAAGACAAAAGCGGAAGGCGTGGAAGGTGTGAATGTATCTGACGTAAAATATTATTCAGAGTATGATGCGATAGGCTTTGAAATTAGCTTTGAGAGTTTGAGTGCCTATAATCAATTTTTTGAAAGTGATTCAGAAGACAGTGGCGATGACACAAAAAAAGAACAAAGTGGATTTTTTGTGACAAAAACATTTTATGAAGTCAATTTTCCTTTTCAAGCCAACACCGTAGAAACTTTCAGCCTTCTATATTCTGTAACATTATCTTCATGGGCAGAAACCTTTTCTATTGATGTTCAAAAATCGGATTATTTACGTCAGGTTTTTGAAAACATGATTTATGTATATGAAATAGCAAGCACGCAGAAAGGTATTTATAGCGATAACATGTATCAAAGCGGAGGTGTTTACTATAATGTGTTCGAAAAAACAAAGGCGGAAATTAGCGATAATGCCAAAATCACTTTTTGGACGCAAAGCATCAATAAAGGTTGGTGGTATTTTTTCGCTTTAGTTTTAACTTTAATAGCGACTATATCTGCACTGATTTGGATAAAAATAAAAAATAAAAAGAAAATATCAAATTAGATTAATATTTAATGACATAATTTTAATAAATTTTATTAATTATCTTGAAAATTTTTGAAAATAGTGATAAAATATAAAGAAAAGTCAAATTTTGACTTTTTTTAGAGTCGAAAAGATAACACGAAAAGAGTGTTTTCTTTTATTGTTTTCGAGGTAGATATGATTAACACAGGAATAAGAAATATTGCAATTATCGCACACGTCGACCATGGCAAAACTTCTCTTGTCAATGAAATGTTAAAACAAGGGAATGTTTTTAGAGATAATCAAGTGGTGGAAGACAGAGTTATGGATAGCAACGCACTTGAAAGAGAAAGAGGTATCACAATTTTGAGTAAAAATGCCTCTTGCCTTTATAATGGTGTTAAAATAAATGTTGTCGACACTCCAGGACATGCTGATTTTGGCGGAGAAGTGGAAAGAGTGCTTAAAATGGTGGACGGCGTTTTGCTTGTTGTGGATGCCTATGAAGGTCCTATGCCCCAGACACGATTTGTTTTGGAAAAGGCACTCGCGTTAGGACTTAAAGTTATTGTTGTTGTCAACAAAATTGATAGACCGGATGCTCGCATAAAGGAAGTTATTGACGAAGTTTTGGAATTATTTTTGGAACTTGACGCCAACGAAGAACAACTCAATTCTCCTTTCGTTTTTGCTTCCGCAAGAGAAGGTATAGCATCTACTGACGAAAACGTAAGAGGAACAGATTTAAAACCTCTTTTCGAAACGATAATAAACTATATTCCAGCGCCTTCAGGCGATGAAAAAGCCGGACTTAAAATGCTTGTATCTTCAGCAGAACACAATGACTATGTTGGAAAACTTGCAGTCGGAAAAGTGGAAAGAGGAGAGATAAGAGTTGGGCAAAACGTGGTTGTATGTAACTATCACGATGAAACAAAGAAAGTAAAATCAAAAATAGTCAGCCTTTTTGTTTATCAAGGACTTAAACGTGTAAATGTGGAAAAAGCAACAGTAGGCGAAATTGTCTGTGTAGCAGGACTTACTGATGTGACAATAGGCGACACCATTTGTGATGAATTTTCTGTTGAGCCTGTTGAATTTGTTAAAATTGCCGAACCTTCAGTTGAAATGACTTTTATGGTAAATGACAGTCCTTTCGCTGGAAAAGAAGGAAAATTTGTCACATCTCGTCATCTTCGCGATAGACTATATAAGGAAGCGGTGAAAGATTTGTCGCTTAGAGTGTCGGACGGAGAGACTGCCGATAAATTTAAAGTGTGTGGTCGAGGCGAGATGCATCTTTCTATTTTAATTGAAAATATGCGTCGTGACGGCTATGAATTCCAAGTTTCTCAGCCTAAAGTTCTCATAAAAGAAATTGACGGAGTAAAATGCGAACCTATAGACCTACTTTATCTTGACGTTCCAGAGGACAGCGTAGGAACAGTTATGAACAAAATGGGTGTTCGTAAAGGAGATTTACAAAGTATGACGCCACATGGAAGTCGTATGCGTATGGAATTCTTGATTCCGTCTCGTGGACTTTTTGGTTTCAAAAGCGAATTTTTAACAGATACTCGCGGTGAAGGAATTTTAAGTTCAGTTTTTCATGATTATGAACCATATAAAGGCGAAATCAACCGACGTGACTATGGAGCGCTCATTGCTCATGAGGACGGAGAAGCAATAGTATATGGACTTTACAACGCTCAAGAACGCGGAGAGCTTTTCATTGGACCAGGAACTCCTGTTTATGCAGGCATGGTAGTAGGCATAAATCCAAAAGGTGGAGATATTGTTGTCAATGTTTGCAAGCGTAAACATCTTACAAACACACGTTCATCTAGTTCAGATGAAGCTTTAAGACTTACTCCACCAAAAATAATGAGTCTAGAGGACTGCATTGAGTTTTTGGCTGACGATGAATATTTGGAAGTCACACCAAAATCCATAAGAATCAGAAAAATAATCTTAGACCACAATATGCGACTAAGAGAGCGCGGAAAAATGCTTAGAGGCGAAATTTAATGAAATAAAAAAGAAGTAAAATCTTATTTTAAGGTTTTACTTTTTTTATAATTAAGCAATTTGAGAAAATAACTCCTTCATTAATTGACAAAATTTGATTTTACTGGTATACTTTATTTAAATTAAGGAAGAAGATGAAAGTTTCAGAGAGAATGATATTAAAACAAAGGTTGAAAAGGTTGGGCTTGTTTTGCCTAATTGTTTTGATACCTATTTGTTTTTTGTGTTTCGGGCTTGCTTATGCTGGGCTTTCTATGGCTTGGAATATCGTTATCACAGTTTGCGTGCTTTTTCTTCTTTTTGGACTTTTTATGATGGCATGCAGTGCACTTGATAAACGCAAAGAGAAAAAACTTAAAGAAAGTGGCAAAAAGGATCCTTTTGCTGATTAAGAGAGGTTATTATGGCAGAATATAAGATATTACCTAACAATTTGGAAGCGGAACAAGCAGTTTTAGGCTCGGTGCTTATTGACCAAGAGGCTCAAACCGATATTTTATCTTCGCTTTCTGAAGAAGATTTTTATTCTGAAGCACACCGCAACATTTTTAAAGCGATGCAAACAATTTTCTCTAAAAGTATACCAGTCGACTTTGTCACACTTACAAGCGAACTTGAAATAGAGAAAAAATTGGAAAATGTTGGCGGAATTGACTATATCACATATCTTACCAATGTCGTGCCGTCGGCTGCTAATTTCAAACACTATTGCGATATTGTCACAGCCAATTCAGTTAGACGCAGTCTTATTAAAGGCGGACAAAAAATCATTGAAGACGCTTTTGAAAATGCTGACGAGCAGAGTGCTATGCAAAATGCTGAAAAGACAATTTTTGACTTATCACAAAAAGATGCCTCTTCTGGACTTGAACTTGTAGGTCGTCCGGGCGGTGTGCTTACCGATGTTTTGAAAGAAATTTCGGAAATTGCAGAAAATCAGGGCAAAATGCGAGGGATACCAACCGGCTTTAGAGATTTGGATGCGATAACAAACGGACTTAACAAGAGCGACTTGATTTTGCTTGCGGCACGTCCTGGTGTTGGTAAAACTTCCTTTGCCATGAATATTGCTCTTAATGTCGCTTTAAATGAAGGTAAAAAGGTGGCTATTTTTGCTCTCGAAATGAGTAGAAGTCAACTTGTTCAACGTGCGCTTGCTTCGCTTGCCAAGGTTAACTTAACTCACATTCTTCGTGGAACAATGGATCAAGAGGAATGGAAAAGAATTTGGACGGCAGAGAAAAAACTTGCACAAAGTTCGCTTTTTATTGATGATAACTCCACCGTGACTCCACTTGATATAATTTCAAAATGCCGAAAACTCAAAATGACGGAAGGGCTTGATTTAATAGTTATCGACTATCTTCAGCTTATGACTTCCAGAAAAGACGGCAAAAGAGAAAACAGAACACAAGAAGTCAGCGACCTTACCAGAATGTTAAAAGTGGCGGCAAAAGATTTGAACGTTCCTATCATTCTTCTTTCGCAACTTTCGCGTAATGTTGAACAAAGAGAGGATCATAAACCAATTTTGGCTGACCTTCGTGAATCGGGCTCCATCGAACAAGATGCTGATATTGTTATGTTTTTATATAATCCAGAAAATTATAATGACACCATAACCAATGACGAACCAGGAACAGTTTATTTGATAATTGCCAAGCATAGAAGTGGTTCGACTGGCGAGATTAAACTTAAATGGATTAAAGAAATCACAACTTACACAAACGCTAAGCAAACAACAAACGAAGAACATAAAGTGGAGGAAAATGAATGAAAAAAGGAATAATTATAACCATTATTTTAGTGGTAATTGCTGTAGTTTTGGCTATCGTTTTCATCAATTTGTTTAGAGAACGCGATACTATTGAAATGGCAAACAGAGTAATAAGTGCGGTCTATGACGGTTATCTAGACGACGCAGAAGAAGAGGGCGAATATGAAACTATAAATGAATATTTAGACAATTTGATAGCAAAAGAAAGCGAACTTACTCAAGAGCAGAGAAATGAAGTGCGCAATTTTAAAAATGTTTATGTTACTTATGCTTTAATTGCTGATTTTTATAGCAAGCAGATAATTTTTACAGAATACAATGATGTTTACAAGGAATACAAGAGTTATGTTATGGACGGACTTAATAACTCTTCAAACAGTGCCAATAATATGGTCAATTATATTTTAGAAAACTCTGAAGTGGTTGGAGATAGTGCAGACTGGACAGCAAGAACTTGGACGGATGTTAGAGAATATGCTATAAATATTGTCGAACAAACAAACAGAGCTTTTGTTGGACTACAAAATATTTATACTGGTTGTGTAACTTCTAAAATAGCTAATAATGACTTTGCTACACTTGTTCTTTCCACTATTAACACATATTTAGCAAATGCTGCAGAAAATTTCAGCGGAAGTTCAACTGATATTGCGACTGTAAACGCAATGGTTAATGCATATTTAACAGAAGATTATCAAAATATAATGAATTATTACTATAACACCGAATTACAAGCATGTGTCAAGGACATCAATGACAATGGAACAGATTCTCAATATTATTCTTCATTAATAAACGGCACAATTAGTGCTTAAGGAGTAAATTATGGAAAGAGTAAAAAAATCAAGTAAAATAATACTGCCTATATGTTTAATTTTGGCAATGCTTGTGGCTATCTTTAGTTTTGCTGGATGCGGAACAGATATAGGAACTTTAAGCGAAAATATAGAAAAAATGAATTCCACGCTTAGTTCTTACAGTTCTTTTATGGTAAAAAATGAGGAAAGATTAAATTCGAGAGATTATTATAGCATATCTTATGGCTCGGTTGTGGATGGATATGTAACCTCAGAAGAAGAAAATTATTCAGAATTATATGACTATTACAATTCCATTTTTTCACTTTCAATGAGCTATTTCGACGGAAACATATCAGTTATCACAAATTTGACCGATGAAGAAATGAACGATGAAACTAGAAATGCCTTAAACGAACTTAATCAAACAATAGTTGATTTTAACAATGAAATAGAGCCTTTTGTCAGAGCGAGAAACAAACTTGTTGTGTATTTTAATGAATATAACGAAGAATCTGAAGTGGCTAAATTAAGCCAACTTAGAGGATTTAAACGTGAATATGCTGTTTTTGTGGATAAGGCTGTGCAAATTTCTTTAAGTCTTTCAAATGCTGTAAAGGCGACTGGAGATTTAGAGGAAACTGCGAACGTGGCACTCACCAAAAACTCTATTTGTAACCAATTATTGCCAATATATCACGAATTTTTGGTTATGAATATCGGCACATTTAACTGGGCAGAATCACCAGAAACAGAAATTAAAACACGAATCAACAATGTTATTTCTACTCTAGAAAACAACTTAAGTTCATACATTTCACTCTTCCAAACGAACACTAATCTCAAAGAGTTGACGCAAGAAGAACTTAATGCTGTTGAACTAGATGCTGAAAACTTTTTCACTGAAATGAATGACTATTTAGCTTCTATAGAAGGTTTGGATTTACAAAATTTAGCAGTAAACAACTATAACAACCTTG
The DNA here is from genome assembly GCA_944349415.1 of uncultured Clostridia bacterium. GTDB lineage: Bacteria > Bacillota > Clostridia > Christensenellales > UBA1242 > Caccovivens. The sequence continues at coordinate 33,447 of CALVMX010000001.1, read as the reverse complement.
AAGATTATTTAAATGTTAACAACAAGGCAGAAATCTATATCCAAAAAATTGAACAATTTGTCAATATTTCACTTCCAGCTTATATTGCAAGCTTAAGTGAAAGTGTGGTAGCTTAAGGAGGAAACATGAATTACCAAAAAATTGCCGAAATGTTATTTCCAAATAATAGTTTAACCGTGGAAGATATTGAAAAAAAATATCCTCCAAGAAATTTGAAAGAGGGAGCGGAAGTTACGCGTTTTGCACCAAGCCCAACCGGCTTTATGCATATAGGTGGATTATTTCAAGCCATAATCGATAAAAATATAGCAAGACGTTCTGGCGGTGTGTATATGCTTCGTATTGAGGATACCGACAAAAAACGCGAAGTAATCGGAGCCAGCACAATTATTCTTGAAATCTTAAAAAAATATGGTGCAGAACCAGATGAGTATGAGGAGAAAGGTGTAAAGGTTGTTGGTGAGTATGGACCATATTTCCAAAGTGAACGTGAGGAAATTTACAAAGCATATGCCAAAAAATTAGTAAGTGAGGGTAAGGCTTTCCCATGTTTTTGCCGTAAAACTGAAGGGCTTAACGATGTTAAAGAAAAAAGAGAAAAGATGTTCAGTTTAGGACTTACTGAAGATAAAGACCCATGTAGAAACTTGACAGAAGAGCAAATAGAGGAATATTTAAAAGCAGGAAAACCTTTTGCTATTAAACTCAAGTCAAAAGGAAATGGACTAGGTAAAGTCAAAATTTATGATGTTTTGAAAGGCGAACTTGAAATGCAAGAAAATGGCGAAGATGCTGTTCTTTTAAAAAGCGACTTTATGCCGACTTATGCTTTCGCTCACGCAGTAGATGATCACTTGATGAGAACGACTACTGTTGTTCGAGGAGAAGAATGGCTTCCATCCTATCCTCTTCATATGGAAATTTTTGAAGCGCTTGGATTTAAGCCTGTAAAATATGTTCATACACCACTTATTTACAAAATTCGTGAGAATGGTGGTAAAACAAAAATTTCAAAACGTATTGACGCCGAAGCTGATATGAGATATTTCTCAAAAGAAGGATATGAGCCAGAGGCATTAGAGGAATATTTAATCAATCTTGCAAATTCAAATTTTGAAATGTGGCGAAAGGAAAATCCGCTTGCTCCAATATCCGAATTTCCATTTGACGGGTTTAACATCACAGCTATTACACCAGTTTTTGATATTGTTAAATTAAACGATATTTCAAAAGAATTAATTGCAAAATATTCTGCAGAAGTATGTTATGATAAACTTTTAAAATGGGCGGAAGAAAATTCTATAGAAAATGTCGATTATCTTAAAAAAGACAGAGAATATGTCATAAAAGTTTTAAATATTGACCGTGAAAAAGATAAGCCAAGAAAAGATATCTATAAATGGGGAATGTTCTTTGACTATTATGACTATATGTTTTCAGCTCCAAAAGCTTATCAAGTGGAGGAAAGTGAACGTAAAAAGTTTGAAGAAGTGCTTAGAGCATATAAAAAATATCTTGATTTAACTGATAAAAATATTTGGTTTGATAAAATCAAAGAGATGTCAAGTGAACTAGGGTATGCGGTGGATAACAAAGAATTTAAGAAAAATCCTGAAAAATTCAAAGGAAATGTCGCTAAAGTATGTGAATTTATTCGTGTAGCAATAACTGGACAGAAAAATTCTCCAGACTTATACGAGATTATGTCTGTTCTTGGAAAGGATAAAGTTTTGGAAAGAATATCTTTAATCGTATAAAAATAGATAGAAAAACTATCTATTTTTTATTTTTTATTAATTTTTAATTTATTTTTTTCATATTTTTAAATTTTTTTATAAAAAAATATTAAAATTAACATTAAATTTCATAAAATTAGTAAAAAATGAATAAAAAATACAATTTTTTAGTTAATTTTTTAACATTTTTTATATTTTTAATTAATTTTGTTAATTTTCCTGTTATGAATAAAGAAAAAGTTCCAAGTTTGGAAATAAATTTAAAGAAATTATTTAATAATATATATAATACTTTTTTAAAAATTTGTTTGCCTTTTATTGAGTCTTTTTTGTATTATATAATTAGCAGATAGATTTCGGCGAGAGTATGAGGTAATATGAAAATAAAAAGTATACTATTTTCATTTCTAATGATTTTTGTCGGCATTGTTGGTGCCTACTCTATTTCAATGCCAATTTTTGAAACAAGTGCTGTCAGTGAAGATGCGAGCGTTTGGGACGGCGAAAATGTTACTGATATAACGGAAAATGATTTTTATGTAATCCTGGAACTAGAAACGGCTCCTGACTCATCGGAAAATGTAAATTATAATTATGTCGTAGGTGATCAAGACGGCAATGGTTCATATAATTATTTGTATTACATATACACTGCTCGAGGTTTAAAATATTTCTCTAGCCAAGTTGCCAGCGGAAATACTTATGCGGGAACCACGGTTTATCTTTGCGTGGATATTGATTTAAACAACATGGAGTGGACACCTATTGGGACCTTAGCATCAGGAAATTCCACCAGTTTTGCTGGAACTTTTGATGGGCAAGGTTACAGTATATATAACTTACAAATTTCCGGTTCTTATAATGGAACAAACAACTATGGGCAAAGAGCAGGCTTTTTCTCTTCGATTAACTCGGCAACTATTAAAAATTTAAGTTTGGTTGATGCGGATATTTCCTATTATGGCAACAACACAAATGTCGGAGGAATCGCTGGAAGTGCCACAAATTCAAGTATTTCAAATTGTTCAGTTTCAGGCGAAATTCGTGGAACAAACTCTAATGCAACCTATTCTGGTATGAATATTGGTGGTATTGTGGGTAGTTTTAATGGCTCTACTTCTAATTCTTCTTCTAATGAAATTGCAAATTCTAGAAACTTAGCTAATATTTCCGGTAGAGGATATGTTGGCGGAATTGCTGGTTATACTCAAAACGGTGTGACCATTGAAGAATGTTATAACGAGGGAACTATATCTGGCGAAAATTCAGCATATGCTGGCGGACTTGTCGGCTACTCTAATCCCAATAGTTCAAGCTATTGTTTGCATATCAAAGACTCTTACAATGCTGGTCAGATTAATTTAGACGGTTTTTCAACTGTTGGTGGACTTTTAGGTTATTCTACAACTGCAGAAAGTAGTTATAACACATATTTTGCTATAGAACGTTCTTATAACCGTGGCAATTTTGTTTATGAAAGTGCAAGTATATCCACAAGAATTGGTGGACTTGTTGGCTATGCTGGCAGACCTAACGGACTGAATAGCGATTCTGGTAATAGTAGTAATTTAACCTTCAGCAGAGTTTTTAATACTGGAAAAGTTATTTATAGTGAGGGCAACAGTCAAACAATACCTAACAATTCAACTTATAGCGAAATAATCAATGTGGCTTCTGGTGCGGCTATTATCGGTTGTGAATTTGTCTATTATGATCCTGATTATACGCTTGAATATACAAATCCATCTCGTATAAGTTCTTGGGATACAACAAGTTCGAATTATACTTCTTATAATGATTCATCAACTTTAGTGGAAGTTTCTCAACTTGCGGATAAATTTAGAACGGCAAATTTTGGTGGAGAATCCTTTTTAGGCGAGAATATTAATAATATTAAAGACAGCGAAACTTGGAATATTCAAGTTGGAATTAATGGCGGTTATCCTTATCTTAAAAATACATACAATATAAATAATGCAAACAATGATGTTGTTACAACTGTGGACAGTTTATGGGAAGGCGAAGGAACAAAAGAGAGTCCTTATCTTATTTATACTGCAGCTGATTTGGCTCTTGTTGCTGAAGTTTATAACAGTGGTGCAGTAAGTGAAAATGGAACATTTGTTTTTAATGGAAATAATAGCCTTAATGGAGAGACGGTTGGAAGTAGCACAATAACCTATTTCTCTCTTCAAAATGATATTGATTTATCTTCAAGGGCTTGGACTCCTATAGGTAACGGACGAAGTATTAATGGAGGAGGTCAATATAGATTTATTAATGCCGTTTTTGACGGAAACAATTTTACAATTTCTGGAATAAATTGTTCTTTGCAAGCAAATTATGACTATTTAGGACTATTCGGTTATGTGGAAAATTCGATTATCAGAAATGTTAAAATTGACGATTTTAGATTTATCGGAACAAATAATTCAAAAAACATATTTAAAGCGACTCTTGTTGCTTACCTTTCCAACTCATATGTAATTAACTGTGCTGATTATACCGCACTTGTAGAAGATGTGGTAAGGGATGATAACGGTAATGCTGTGTTAGATGATAATGATAATTTAACTTATCAATTTGTCATTGATGTTGAAGCGCCAACAATAAGTGCCGTTAATGGGACTTCATATATTGTTTATGGTGATAATAATTTGACGTATGCAGACGGGAAAATAGAAAGCGATAGTGAAGAAACAACATTTTCAAAAAATAATCTTTATAATATTAGTGGCTTAATTACGACTGGTCTTAACGAACTTTATCTTACATATATTGACACGAATGGCGGAACTGTTTATGACACTGTTCGAAGAGATTCAAATGCAACAAGTGGCGAGGTTTCTGTTTATATCGGACAAGCAGAACTTTTGGTGAATTCTTCATATAATATTCACTCTGGAATAAATACACAATTTGGATATTCCTATCTTGAGAATTTGCCATATGATATCAATTTAGGCAGTTCGACAACCTCTTTAATTGGAAAAGAAGGTTATCAAATTGCTAATTATAGTCATGGTGATGCTGGAGATAAATCTTTAACGAATGTTTCATCTACAGTCGATTTAATTGCAAACGGAATCTTGGCGAACTGGAGTGGAGAATCAATTCCTGTCAAGGTTGAGGTTGTTTATAATGCTTATGAAGCATCATACGAAACTTACGATTCATCGGATGGCGCTTATAATTTATCTAAGCAGTCTTTAACATTAACTGCAAATTACAATGAATTTTATTCCAACACAAAACTTCAAGAGGTCATTATGAATTTACTTGAAGAGAATAATATAGAAAGAGAAGGATATGAAATTGTTGGAATTTACACAGGATTTAAGGATCACGAGTTTTTAGGTGCTAACTATTTAAATGACGGTGTTGGTTTATTTATAGGAAAAAACGAAAAAATATATATTGAATGGGGAGGAGTTGAAAATTATTCAATTTCACTGAGTTTGTCTGATGTTTACTACAATTATAATAGTAGCACTACAGTTTCTTCTTCGACTCCTATACATTATTCTTGGAGTGAGGCGGTTGAAAGTGTTATAGTTAAATTCTATGGAACTGACGGCAGTGAACAGAGTGAGGAATTGGATCTTACGAGCGATATTATAAATGGCGGAAGCGTGGCGTTTAACTATCTTGTATCCTTAGTCGATAAACAGGAAGAAAAAATAGAAATTGAAATTGTTTTAAAAGAGGGATTCTCTTTTGACAGTAAAAGCACAGATGCTGATAGCTTTTTAACAAACAGTGGATTTGTTAATAACCAGATATTAGATAGTAATAGTCAGGTAATATATAACGATTATATAAATAAATTTGGATTTTCTAATTTAGATAGTAATTATGGCAATTTGGCTGGAGAATACACAGACAAAAACAGTTTAACCATAGATTTACAACAAATTGTTGGAAATGGAAATCTTGAAATTGGAATCGGCAGGTCAAGTTGGACTTATGATGTGATCGTTGACCAAGATATATATTTTGGTTTAACATTACCACAACAAGTTCAGTCTCCAACACTTGTTTATGTCTTGTCTGGTAGTAGCTTTGTTTCATTAAGCAACGTAAGTTCTTCAATGTTCAATAGTCTTTATAATAATCCAAATTCCTATCTTGGTATCAACCTTTTTGACGGTTATTTTATTGCCTCCACAGAAGAATATGATATGGTTTCAGAGGGAATTTTGAGTACGTCGGGCAGCGAAAAAGAACTTATTATAAACATACAAGACACCTATGGTGTTAACCATTATTATTTGATTACATTAACGGTTGAAACTGTTGACACTGGCGAGGAAAGCGTGGAGCGCAGGGTTCAAACGATTTATTCGATTTCAGGAAATAGTGGTGTGCCTTCATATGATTCTAGTTCTTATGTTATAAATGATCGCTTGGTGGCTATGACAGAAGGCTTTGTAGGAGAGGGAACACTTACTACGGGGACTGAAGCATATCATATAGACTATTACACAAATTCTAATTTTGGAATAGTTTTCTCAACTGAGAGTGATGATGCGGAAATTGTGCAAAAACAAGGCGATCCAACTTATTTAATTTTTAATGACACAGATAGCGATGGAGAGTATGACGAACAAACTGAAGAATTGAGAAAGCTATTTTATGATATGTCCAAACCAGACGGAAGAAACGGAACAACTATAGAATCATATTTAGGCGTAGAAAACATTGCAGGTAAACAAGCTATCACGAGATTAGAAATTTTGCAAACGCAAACAACAATAAGCTTTGATTTTAAATTTGTGACATTAAGTGAGGATGGTAAAACATTAGAAAATATTTCCGACGAAGAGAATCTGCCTCAAATTAATATTACTGTTGGAAATAGTGAAGGTGCATTAAATAGTTATAGTAATGTTCGCGGTGTTGATTTGAATATCAATGATTACACGTATATAACCTTTGAAATTCAAAACACTGACTACTATATGTGGTCGTTTAGAGAGGGAAATGTTTCGGGAACTATTGGTAAGGTTAACGCAAATCAAGCTTCGACAGACAACACTTCTTACGGAATTAGTTCAACATACAGCGGAAAAACTTTGTTTGTTACACCGATAGATAATGGTGTTTATTCTGATAATATTGTAGATCCTGAAGACCAAGAAAATATTATAACCTATAACCCTGCAAATGAAGATCAACTATATTTTACCTATAGCGACCCTGGGCAAGACGATTTGAAATATAACTTCAACTTTACAATGAACTTTCCTGTGAACAATTTATTTCCTATTGATTTTGACATTATGTTTGTTGTGGAAGAAGTGAACTTTAATATCGAAGTTGAATCACAATTCTATGAAACAAACAGTTCTTCTTCACATACAGACAGCGTAAATTCAACAACGATTTCTCTTGGTTCGGGATCCAGTTCAGATTCTCTCCCATTGAAGGCAAGCGATAATTTTACTGTGACAACAAATCCGACCAACAAAGGTTATACTTTTTCTGGATTCAGAGTGGTTCAAGTTGGGAATGAGGGGAATTACACAAGTTTTCCTCCTTCAAATCATACATCAAGTGGCAATACTACAATTTCAATGTCTATGGAAGAATTTTTGTCGTATTATAAACAGAATTATACCACTTTATCTACATCGTCAGAATCGCCAGATTATTATCAATACAAAATTGTTGCAGTCTATGTAAGTAAGTCAGTGAGATATCAAGCGACTTTTAGCAAGTTTTTGATTTCTGACTATAACGGATCTGGAGAATATTATATATCTTCAGGCATTGGCCTTGGCACTATAAATGCTTCTTTACAAGATACAGTTTTTCCTTTGAGTGGGACATATTATTATCATAGTGTTGATAGTGCTCAGTTAGATCAAGCAAGTTTCACTTTTGCCTTAAACAGCTCTAACTATTATGAATTTACCGGTTTTGCAGTTTTGACTGAAGATGCGTATGGCTACAGTAGCACGATAATGACGACCGATTATTTAGGTGATAGCGAAGCATTTTCACAAGAATTAAATCCTAATGGTAGTTTAACTGTCAGTGGAAGTAAAGTAAGTGAATATTTGAGAGGAATAATTGAAAAAGGCAATAACTATTTAGATCAAACTTTTTATATTGTTCCTGTGTTAAGACAAAAAACTTTGGAAATCACTATAACTTCGGGTGTTGATAGCGTATCGGATACTGATAGTGAAGCTGGTGTTTACGACTCAAACATTGATGCTGTAGAGACAACTTCAACCAAAATTACAATTAAATTCTACTATGTCAGTGGAACAAGTTTGAATTTTTCTAATTCATATATAGTTTCCTCATCTAGTGACTCAGAAAATGTTAACGAAGAAAATAACTATATTTTGACTACTGACTACTCGGCTTCCTCATTAATCTTAAATGATGTCTTTAATCGACGTGTTGGTTATTCTTCTAGTAGTTGGACTATAACTTATGGAGGCGGAACTAGAACAGCAACCACATCTCTTTCTCTAGCATCTTACTATAACACAGTAAATAATGCTACGTCTAGTGGTTCTGATTATGCAATTTCTATCGAACGACTTTGGGCTGCAAATACTTTTGCTGTGAATTATTATAGTGGAGACTCAAGGTATAACAGAACTTTAGGACATACTGGAGATAAAGAAATCTACGGCACGGCAACTGGAACGACAGCTACTCAAACTGGGACTTATGACCAGAGTATCAGTTTGTCAAACAATGGTTTTTCACTTGTAGGTTATGATTTTGCTGGCTGGCGAGTTTTTGTAAGAACAAGTGAAGGAGTTAACTATAATTCTTATAAAGATTATAAAGTTAACGATGATGGTGTTTTGGAAAATGCCGATATTACCAATATTATAACAGGAGCAAATCAGATATTAGGCGAATCAAACTATGGCTTAAGTTTACAAGTCTATGCTCTTTGGACACCAAAAGAATACAATATTACTTTAAATGCCAATGGCGGTAAATTTGTTGTTGACGGAACAGAATCGGAAGAATTGACACTTCAACTAACATATAACAGGCTGTTTAGCACTGCGACATTAAATGGTCAAAGTGTTGAAGGACTTTTTAATGAGTCAGCAAATAGTTTTGTTATAAGAACAGCTTTCTATTTTGACGGATTTTATGTTGCTAATGAATCTACAACAACTAAAGAGAGCACGAATCATATTACGTTAACAACCTATTTGAGAAATACCATTCTTACCTTTAATGATAGTGAAACATGTTTGACTCTTTATGCTACTTGGCGTTATGACACCACTCTAGCAACAAATCTAACTTTCAATACTTCTGTTTCTGAAGATTACACAGGCGAGCAAATTACAGTTGGTATTTATGAATTTACTAATATTACCACTCAAAACCTTATTTTAGAAAATACTGAAAGCTTGTTTAATATTACTTATGGAAATGCTATCGACGTTAATCCTAACTATGGAATCGGCGTAGAATTTAGTTTTTCCAGTGAAAATGTTTCTTTAGATAATATCAGTGGCTCTACAGACGGAACATGGACATTTACTGTTGGCGAAAATGTCGGCCAATATATCTTTATCTTGTCAATAGGACTTTATGACGAGGCTTCTATTTATTACAATATTGGTTTATTTAATAGCATAAGTTCTTATTTCATAATCAATATCGAAAGAGCAGAGGTTGGTTTTGTAACAAGTTCGGATAACTCAATTTGGTTAGAAAATATTAAATATTTGGTTTCACAAGTAGGAAGCAGCGAGGAAATTGCACAGTTTGATGGATATCAAACTTTTGATGAACTAGTAAACGACCTTTCACTTCAAGAAGGCTATGATTTCACTAATGAGCTTGCTTACGAATATCTATTTATGAAATATTATAACATGATTAATACTAAAAATAGTTCATATCATACTTTCAAGAATTGGTCGTTTATTGATGAAGATTCTGACTATTCTAATGATTACTTTTCTTACTATGAAGGCGTTTATTATTTTGGAGGCGATGAAAATACTGTAAGTTGGGATAACATTTCCGCTGAAAGACAAAATAGAGCAGAGATTTTGGCTAACAGTATGTTTGTGTTTAGTTATGATTTTGAAAATCTAACTTCTTCCTATGTTTTCGCAGGAAGTGAAGATGCTAGATATAGCTTAAGTTCTATAATTTTAAATTCCACTACGGCAAGTTCTGTGGTTTCAACTGAGCTTACAATTACATCTATTGAGGTTTACTCTTCTTCAAATATGATTCCAAACTATAGTTATGAAATTCGAGCTTACGTGCAAGAATCTTCGCAAGGTGTGGGCAAAATTGGAAATTATGCTTTGAGCCAAGATTCAGGTGGGAATTATTATATTTCGCTTGGCAACTCTTATATGCTTATACAAGTTTTAAAACTTATGAATAATTCACTTGCTCGCTCAACTTTCTACAACGGGGAAATTGCAGAAGTATCTTGGCTTGGAAGTGACCAAGAATCACACCCTTATTATGACGGAAGTTCTTTGTATCAAATCGAGGCAGGTAGTGAAATTTATATTAGTCTTGACATTACAACTTCTAACGAAGGTTCAAGTGATGTAGACACTATCTTCAATTTTTATGACGCGGTGAATTATTTCAATATTTCAAATTTAAGAGTTTGCACTTTTACGGGCTCTTCAGGATTTGATTATATTAATTATTTATCTTATTTTAATGTTATTCTAGATGAAAGTTTTGAATTCACAATTTATAACGTGGTCGACACAGCAAGAATTTTGCTTGAATCGTCTTACTTTACTTTAGAAAACGGCTTAGATGTAAATACTGATTTGCCAGAAGAATTTACTGCAGATTTGGAAAATGGACTTTTCAGTATTATGAGCTTCACATATTCTATTGATAGTGCCTCTACTCAAACGGTGTCTTTATCGGATGACAATGGAACGTCCATTCCTTTGACAGATGGACAATACTTAACAGAGGATAACATATTACTTTTCACTTTAGAAAACAATAATTCGCTGGCACCTACCTTCTATACTTCTGCTGCAGTGGTTTCTGTGGATATTAAGGTTAATTCTCTATATTTTGGCGATTACATTAGGTATTATAATATTTTAAATGAACTTCCAACAGAAGTTAACACCTATGCGACCACAACAGAATTTACACTTGTGCTTAAAGCAAAGGATGAGGACGGAATTTTCCAAAATACTATCACATACGAGGATGGCGAAATAACAGATTTAAATTATTATGGGATATATTCCGACCTTGTTCGTGTTAACTATGATATGAATCTTCCAGGTGTGGAAAATAGCACTTTCTCTCTTTTGAAACTTGGTGAGAGCACGGTGGATTACATTATTGGACTTACATATTCAAATCTTATTGTTAGTGATATGCGTTATACTCTTTCCAACGGAACAGAATTATCTTATACTAATCTTTTTGATTCAACAACTGGTTTATTTGTAGGTGCTAATGTAAATAATCCTTATGCACCAATAACTTTGGTGGCATATTGGATGCTTGATGAAATTTCTATGTCTGTATTCCAAACGGAATTCCATTATGCAGTGGGCAGTGTAAATAGTTTTTATGCAAACATTGTGGGTGCTATGGAAAATGATGAGAGCTCTTTCTTCAATTACAACTATGAACTCTATAAGGGAGACACTCTTCTTGCTTCAAACTCTGACTATAACTCTCTTCTTATGACTTTTGAAAATGGTGGCTCTGTCGAAGATAGTGGAACTTACACGTTTAGAGTGACTGTGACAATAAAAGACAATTATTCGTATATTTTGGATAGTAGTAGCCTATCTTCAGTTTCCAATTCTTTAGATTTTACCATTGAATTTCATAAAAATAGGTTAACTAATTTGGAATTCATCTCTACAGGCTCTGAGACAACTTATGACGGCTTAGACCACATCAATTCCTTTACCATAAGACTTTCTTATAGTGTCTATGATGCAAGTTTAGGCGACTACAGCGAAGAGGTTACAACAGCGAGTTTCCAATACGGTGCTTCTTCACTCATAAATATTTCTATAACCAAAAATGGCGAAATAGTTTTTGCTATAGATAATGTAGGAACATATTCAATTTCAGTGACACCTAATAGCGACTTCTTTGATTTTGACAGTGAACAATTTACTACATTGTTTACTTATATTGTGAATCGTTATAATATAGATTTATCTGATTCTAATTATAATTTAAACATGAGCAAGAATTTCAATACTGAAGATCCAGACCTTGCATCCAATTTCCGAATTGCAAATCAAACGGTTACCTTTAATCTTTATAGAAATGATTTAGGTGAAGATATCGGCGAATACGATTTGTATCTCTCTAGTTTTTCATCTTTAGATAACAACAATTTTACGGTATCTTTAGGCGAAACTGTGTTGTTTGACGGAACAGATTATTCAGATCTTACAACAACTCCAGTTGGAACTTTCTCTATTGTTAAAACTGGCGATTTAAGACTTTATTGGCAAGTGACAGACACGCTTTCAAACACCATTCCTGTTTATTACAGTGAATATGGCTATAGTGTTTCAATAAGTGACGGAAATCTTCTAGTTATTTCAAATGAAGTGACCGAAGAAACTATTACCTTGACGCTTTATGACATCGCACAAGGACAAGTGATTTCGAGTCAAACAATTTTAAATATCATTCTTTCACTTTTGAATGATATAGAGGTTTCATTGTCAAATTATGGTGTTACAAGCGATATTGTTTATAACTCGGCTAATTATTCTTTCAATATAACTGTTCCAGAAAATGCTCAAATTTTGAATTACTTCAGTAATGTTGTTTTCTCTCAAGATTATACTCTCCAAATTATGCCTCAAACTCTAAGTTTAGATGACTTTACCTTCTCAAAAGAATATGATGGAGAAAATATTATCTATCTTGATTTAGATAACAATATTATTGAAGATATTGACACCTACCAAGGTATATATTTAGAAGGAACTTTCTCGGATACTCATGTTGGAGAGAATATAAGAGTGCAAGTAAGACTACTTACAACTGATGAGTCAAGTTATAGTTTGACGAACTATCAACTTTCTGGTGACTCGACTTATGGCGAAATTGAAAAAAGACAGGCAACTATCAACTTTTCTATTTCCTATTTTACTGGCAAAAATCAATTTAATTACGGCGATTTGACATATAGTAATCTTCAAGGACAAATTTCTTTTGAGGTTATCGACGGCGAAGAAGATTTGACGACACTTTTTGAATCTTCGTATTATACTTTAAACTATTCTTTGACTCCACAAGATAATGGCGAATTGCAAACCAATGCCCAAGGTTATATCTATGCCGGAACTTACACTTTGGACGCACAAGGCGAATATCAAGATTTTGACTTGACTGAAAATCTGCCAACCATTGAAATATTGCCTTATGATTATGAAATTGAATTGACAGAAGGTTATATCACGGAAGATGCAATAACTCAAGTTTATCAATTCTATACACTAGATTATTATGTCGGAGCGACTGGAGACTCTTTCCAAGTTAATTTCTATGTTCCAAATTCGCTTGTTGGAACAGTTGGTCAATTTGGCGACTATAATCTTTCACTAAATACTAACAACGACCTTTATGAAAATGTTTATTCCAACGGAAATATTAATGTTATTATAGACGAAAACAACACAGGCTTTAAAGTGGCATCTTACGAAGGCACATTGTATCTTCAAATAGATGACAATTCCATTTTGACTCGTCCATACAATGCGCTTACTTATACCATTACTGCAAATGAAACAACCTTTATAATCACTATAGAAAATGAAGATGACACTTACACTGTTGAAAGCGAATTCTCATTCTGGCACTATGTTGGTGGAGAACTTGTAGAGCTTGATAATAGCAGTCTAAACTTTGAGAGTATTTCAATAACTTCACAGGGGACAAATCAATTTTCCTCTGTCGGCAGTTATAGATTAAATCTTTCGGCAGAAGCCACAGGATATGAAAATGTTTCCTTCATCACAACTTACAATTTCATCATACAACCAAAAGAAATTACTGTAACTGCTGGTATGTTTGATAAAATTTACGACGGAACGACCACTGTTGATGTGGCTATAACGGACGGAGTTTTTGAGGGTGATGAAGTTATTGTTCGTGGTATTTATTCGGATGCAAATGCTGGAGAAAATAAATCGGTAAGATTAACACTTTCAGGCACTTCTTCTCAAAATTATACTCTTGCTTCCAGCACAACCACTGGAACAATATCCAAAAAGGATGCGACAATTTCTTTAGTTCAAGACTCTTTCCAATATGGCGAAATTTCAGTAAATTCTAATCTCAGTTTTGAGGTTTCCTATCTTGATGATGAGAATAATGCGGTGATTATTTCTAGTGGACTTTACACAGTTACAAGTCAAATTATTGATTATGCTGGTGTAGGCTATCTTCCATATAGTGAAACTCCATATATTGTCAATATTATCGTAGACAGTCAAAACTTTAATATCTCGCCAACTGCGTTGGAGTTTACTATTGCAAAAAGACAACTCAATTTCAACTTCACATCTCCTGGTGTTTATATGACATCTTATGGCTCAGAAGAATCTTTGGAGACTACTTTTGTTAGAGATTACACAACCACATACGGCGACACAATTTCCATTGAGTTTACAAGAAGTGCAGGAACAGAAGTGGCTTACTATAGAGTGACTGGTGCATCCATTTATGGCTCAAGCGGAAGCTCAAACAACTACTATATTGGCACGGTTACTGACAATGTAGGAGCCTACAGAATTGTTTCTTCTTCAAGCAGAATATATCTTCTTGCAAGTGATGAAAATGTGATTACCGAATATGATGAAGGCATCCTATTAGAATTCCAATACGACGGAAATTCTTATGATAGTGTAAACTTAACTCTTGATGAAGAAAATCAAAGATATATTTTAAGAATTTATAACTCACAAGATACAAGCATTAGACAAGAATTTGAGCTAAATCTCTATACTTATGATGAGCTATCAAATAGCTATATAAAATTGACATCTGTGTTTGATACAACAATAACCGCAACAAGCTTTTCTATAAATGACCTTATCTTAAACTCTGGCAATAATTATTACATCTATAATAGCGATGCTGCGAGCGAAAATTTCACAGTTAAACTAGGAAAAGACAACTCATTATATACTTTTCAAGTGAATGTTCAAAAGAGAAATCTTTACTTTAATCAAAGTGTTATAGAAAGACAATTTGATAATCAAAATGCGGTTGTCTACTATGCAGATGCAAATGATATTTTAACAAATATCGTGAATGGAGAGACTTTCTCTTTAAATATAACTTTTTATAATCAAGACGGCAGTGTGGCTGTTTATGCTGGAGAAAACTATAATTTGGTGGGAGAAATTACTGGAAGCGACAACTATCAAATTGTTTATACATTATCCGACCAAACAACTACTGTCAGCGGAACGATAACAAAAGCGCCAATTAGTATTGTTATCAATAGCCAAACTGTAATTTACGGAGATGCAACCACACAATTAGGTGCAGTTGAAATTGCTTATTCATTTAGTAGCGAAACGATTGATTTAACACAATATGAAAAACTCGATGAAATGAGCTTTGAAATAATTTTGTGGGATACTGAATTAGACAGTGAGGCAACATATTCTACATCAAATTATCTAAATGCAAAAACATATGAGATGCGAAATGGTGGACTGGTTTCTGACGATTTCTATATTGAAGAATTTATATGTGACACAGTCGCTGGTATAAATCTTGTTTCCACCTTCACTGTGCTTCCTAGAACCTTGTCTATTGCTCAAACAGATGAAGAGCTTGAGACAATATTCACAAAATATTATGACAATTCTACCACTGCAAATATATTTGCTGAAAATGGTGAATTAAGATTTGATGTCAGCGGAAAAATAGCTAACGATGTTGTAGATGTGGAAAGCGGAAATTATCTTTCTTCTAGTGTTGGCACAAATATTGAAGTGACATTTACATTGACTGGAGCTGATGCTGACAACTACGCTTTAACTTCTTACACTTCTGGCGTAATTAATCCTATTACTATACATCTAAACTACAACAAAGGTGGAGAGACGGACGAAGAAAACGACAATATTACTTCAGATGTGCCACAAGGCACAGCACTTTTAGAAAATTTAAATTATCCTTTTGTTTACAGTGATAGTTTAACTTCCAACTCTCAAGATTCAAACACCATGACCTCTTCAAGTTTCCCTTCTTCATTATCAGGCAAAGTTGGTCATGTCTTTAGCCATTGGTCTCTTGATTTTGAAGTTGAAGAAAATTCCACAGAATATAACTTCTTAAGTGCACTTGCTAATGAATTAAATATTACTTCAAGCTATAATGCAGGAGTTTTCTCACTCGCTGTCGGTAACAATAGAGCAACTGTAAATCTATTAAATAGACTTTTGAGTGACGAAAATGACTATTTCAACTTGTATTATTTAGGTCAAGAAGAAATAGAGATAACTTTCAATGCAGTTTGGACGACTGAAACTTACGATGTAACTGTTACTACCTTGAAAGACGGAGTATTTACAATAGATTATGCCAACACATTTATTAACGGTTATCAAAAACCTGCTGCTACCTTCCAAGGAACGTATGCATATGGCTCTACTTTGACAATTTTAGTAGATTTGAATGAACACATTAAAGTTGCTCGTTTCTATAATAGAAATACCAATGAAGATTATGTAAATGGCGGAAATATCACTATTACCACCACTTATGACAGTGTGACTAATACCTCAGAAACCACCTTTGTTGTGGCATCTTTAAGTAGTGATATGAACATTGGAATTGAACTAAGCTATAAAGATGTTAGCATTACTCTTGATTTGACAAATTATCCAAGTGCCACAATAGAAGATGATCGTTTTGAAGCAAATTCTATTGGAAGATATGTTTGGACAACATCTTATGAAGATATTTTAGGCTTAACTTTAGAAACATTGCCAGCTATTACCAATGTAGGCTTTGTCCTTCAAGGTTATACTTTTACCATGCTTAATGGAAGTTCGTTTGTTGAAGTTGACGCTTTTGATGAAAATAATTTAGTTGCGTTTATTTTCCAAAACGAAAATTCGGATGACTATGAAATTGTCTATACACCTACCTTTGATGGTCACGATGTTGATGTTGTTTTGAATTATAACTATGATGAAAACTATCAAAATGACGAAAGTGACAACAAGGTTTCTATCCTAGTTCCTTATCAAGGAAGGTTTGGCTCAAGCGATGAGTGGATAGATACACCTTTAAGAGAAGGATATAATTTCATAGGTTGGTTCACGAGTACTGACAGCGAAGTTGAAGTGACTGGCGACAGTGTTGTGGATTCAACTGCTACCATTATTCTTTATGCAAGGTGGGAAATTCAACAAAATACTGTATACCTTACTTTTGATAATATGACTTTAAATTCAGCACAAATTGACGGAGAAAATGTAAGTTACACATCCAGCGGTTCGACCTATATCTTAAATAACCTAACTTTCAACGAAACTCTTGTTTTAGAATTTACTTTAGACACAGGTTTTAATATAAGCAATGTTTCATATCATTATTTAGACGGCGAAGATATTCAAGTTCTGACATTTAGCACAAACGGAAACATTGGTATTGTTGAATTTACCATTCCAGCACAGCCAGAAGTTTATCTTGAAGTGGAAAGTGGCTTAAATCAAAACACAATCAGTTTCTCTGGAGAACATATTTCTGCTGTTACTGCAACTGACAGTGCAGGAAATATCCTAGAAGTTGAGGAAGATTTCAGTTTTGTTGTTGAAACAAATGTCGACGTCACAATTGAAGTTGCCATTGAACAAGGATATGTGTTCATAGGCTCATCTCTGACGCAAAACTTTAATCAAACTTATGATGAAAAAAGAAATGTTTTGATTATTGAATTATTTAACATCAACTCAGCTATTAATATTGAAATAGAAACTCAAGTAAGATTAAATACAATAACAATTAACTTCGAAAATCCTGACCACAATTTGCAATTTGTTGTAGATAATATTATAACAACGGCAAATACTTTTGAAGTTAACACTGGCGAGAGTTTTGCTTTCTATACCAATATTTTGCATGGTTATAGAGTTAGTGATATTGCCTCTACAGAATCTGACACTGAAATAAGTATTAGTAAAGTGGAAGATAGTTCAAGTCTTTATAACGGTTATTATTATGTTATAATTAGCAACATTTATAGTGATTTAACATTGACTGTCAATACCGAAAGAGATTCCTTTACTGTCAACATTCAAACAGTAAGCTTTGATGAAAACGGAAACAGAGTGGAAAGCACAAACAACACGGCATTCATCAATGGAATGTCAGAAGCAACATTGCTATTTGAGTCGGAAGCGGAACTTTCTGCTTTTGCTTTGGATGATTATCGTTTTGCAGGCTTCAGCACTGATTCAGATACTTTCAATATCTTTTCAAATACAAATCCTACAACCTATATTGTTGAGGACAATGTGACCATTTATGCGGTATTTTCAAAAATAGAATACAACTTAACTTTACTTTCTTATAATTATTACCAACTTGACTCGGCATCCGGAAGCGAGGGAGAAGTGTATGAAACACTATATCAACAAATCTTTTACATAAACGAAAGCCGAACTCAAACAATAAATCAACTTACTCTTTACTATGGTTCGTCTGTTACATTATACTTGACTATTCCAGATGGCTACAATTTCTATGGTTTAGGATATTACGAAATGAGTTCTCCTAATGACAAAACTTACATTGTAAATGAGGAAACTTCAGAAAGATATGTCGAAGTATATATTTCGTATACCGAGTTTATTAACACAAACTTCAGAGATTTCATAGTTTTTGCGGCATTGAGTCCTTTAGAAGTGGAAATCAATGTTTCCTCTTGGTTAGACTATGACGGAATTTACGAAGAAGATAATCTTGCAGGAAATATTTCTCTTGTGAATGAAAATGGGGATCCTGTGAATGAAAATGGTTATGTTACAGGAACAAATAATCACTATTCTTCTTCATCCTTTAATGGTGGACTTTTGAATGTTAGAGATTTTGTGGTTATTTCCTATTCGAACAGTTCAATTTATCTAAAAATCTTTGCAGAACGTGACGGTTACTATTTTACAAACGTGACTGCATCAAGCGGTATCACAATAAATTCACTTGGTCAATTCGGCAGTGCTGGGCAAACTTATTACTTATATCAATTTGCCGGTTTTGTCGGCGGTAACAGTGTGGATATTCAAATTTATTTCAAACCAGAAAAGAAGATTATCGACTACAATTTTGTTAACGAAAATGGTGACGTAGTCAATGGCGGTAATTTGAGCTATCGAACAGACGCCGCAAACAGTTTCAAAGTTTGGTCAGACGGAACTAATTTTGCCTCTATGAAGATGACAGCCTTTATTGATTCCACCTATACTGTTGTGGCATATGTTCGACTTGGATTTGTTATCGACGAAACTGCTTCCTTTATTACTTTTGATGAAAGTGTGGTATCAGTTTCAAACATTACTTTTGAACAAATACTAGCAGAAAATACTAATTACACCTATATTATTACCTTTGATGTTAGTGGATATGTGGATAACTCACAAATAAGTATCAACCTTGTTCCTCAAACTTACACTGTTCTTCTTCGCGATACATCAATAGATGAGGAAGAATCGGACGTTTTGGTGGAAATACAAAATGTCAAATTCCACGAAATGTTAGATTTAAGTGAAGATAACGCTGAGAATTTAATCTTTGATGAAGAAGTTTTATCATTTACAAGTGGATATCTCAATATTGTTCAAACAAAAGATGACTATAATTTTGGTGGATATTTTACTCTTGAAAACGGACAAGGCACACAATATATCAATGCTTCCGGGCAAGCAACCTTAGACTTTATGGAGACAGGGTATATTTTAGATGAACAAAATAATATTTATGTGCTTTCGCAAAATGCTCAAATTATAGACGGACAAATTGTTATTTCGCTTTATCTATATTGGATTTATCTTAAAACGCAAATTACTTTCTCGATAATTCCTGATATAATTGTAAATATCGATGCTGAGGATATTGTGCAAGGTATTGATGAGTATAATTCTTGGTTTAATGAAAACTATCCGTTATATCTTGAAGTAGCTTTTGACACGAATATAACCTTTACTGCACCTGAACTTTCTGGTTATAGTTTCTATCGTTTTGTTATCAGACAACGTGACGCCAATGGTAACTGGTTGACAGATGTGGTAAGTTATCAAGAGAGCGTTCCTTGGTCAACTAATGAATATGATAGAATTGTCGAAGTTGAAGTCCAAATTTACTATTTCGCTAGAGTAGATGTCATTCTCTATGGCGGAGACATGGAATATGAAATCCGACAAGTTACTGATGACGGCGTGGCAAGAACGCTGGTAAGTGAAGGTTATGTTGATACAACGAGAGAATTTATCCTTGTGGCTCTTGACTCCGATGGCTATACCTTCCAATATTGGATTAATGTAAACAACAATATGCGTTACAACACACAAGAAATAACTTTGACAATAAATGAAAGGACTTCCTTCTTCTTATATTGCCAAGGCAAAACAATTACTTTACGTTTTGATGAGTATGATGCAACATACGGACATATTTCTATTCTTCAAATAGACGCACGCTCCGGCGGACTTTCTGCGAGAAGTTTGGGAACATATAGAAGTGATGGAACCTTTGTAAAAACAACAACAAGTGTATCAGTGAGAGTGGGAGATACTTTGACATTCCTAACAAGCATAGAGTTCGGATATGGTGCTGAATGGAATATTGACGGCATAGAACTTTCGCGTATGGATGAAAATTACTATTACTTTACAGTAACTTTAGACGAAGAATATGCTGAGCAAACTATTCAAGTTATACCAACTTTTTCTGGAGAAACGGTGGCTTTCTATATTAACCAAGATTTTGCTATACAAGAATATTTGCAAAATGCTACAGACAACAATAACGCGTCATCCGCAGGATATTTCGTGTATAACGGCGAAACCGTAGATGTTGTTTTGGGAAGTATCTTTACAAATATTAACATTGATGTTGTAGTCAATATGAGATATGCTGTAAGTGAAATTAGTATTTCCTCGAATCGTGGAGTGACAATAGATGTAACTGATCACTATAACAGCGAAACAGGAGTTTTAAGTTTCACTTCCGACTTCTTAACCGAAAATCAAATTGCAGGAACTTTGATTTTAGAGGTGCTCTATGAACGTCTTTACTTTACAGCTCAAGATGAGTTTACAGAAAATGGAGACGGCGCTGAAGATAATCCATACTTAATTTCTAGCATTGACGATTTAACCTATTATATGGAAAAAATTAACGAAGGGGCAGAAAATTCTAATGGTTTGAAATATTCTGAGGCTAACTATTTACTTGAGACAAGTCTCAATTTAGCCGAAAAATTCTGGACTCCTATCGGAACTGAAGAAAATCCATTTAATGGCACTTTCAATTTCAATGGCTACACTATAACGTCTATTTATCTTGCAAGAATATTCGAGCAAACAAGTTATGGCGGATTATTCGGTGTGCTTGGCGAAGATGCAAACATTTATCTATCCACTCAAGATTTATGGTATGTCTTTGTTATTGTCGGTGTGGCAGGACTTCTGATTATTCTTTTAGTTATTCTTCTTATTTGGAACAAGAGGAAAAAGAAGAAAAGAGAAGAGCTTGAACGCAGGTAGCGAGGAAGTAAAATTTTTAACAAGTTAAAAATTTTAAAAAACGAAGTTTTTGGCACGCTTTCGCGTGCCTTCCTCGCGTTTTCAAGATAATATAGTAATCTAAAACTGAATTAAAACAAAAAACAATAAATATAATAAAACAAGGAGGCTATATGTCCATTTACCTTGTTTTATTTTTTATGGGGCTTGTCCAAGGATTAACCGAATTTTTGCCTGTAAGTTCAAGTGGGCATCTAGTTCTTTTATCAAATCTTTTCAATGTGGAAGAAAGTCTATTTATAAGTATTTTATTGCATATAGCCACATTACTTTCAATAGTTGTTGTATTTTACAAAGATATTTGGGAACTTGTGAGGCATCCATTTTCTAAGAAAACAATAACATTAGTCATAGCCACAATTCCAACATGTTTAATAGTCTTAATTTTAATGCCAATAATTAAATTGTCATTTGGTGGATTTTTACTACCAATATGCTTTATTATCTCGGCGATTTTACTTGCAACGACAGAGTTTATAACAAAAAAAAGAATAGGCAGAAAAATGGATAATAAAATTGCTTTAATAATGGGAGTGGCACAAGGATTCGCTGTTTTTCCAGGCATTTCTCGTTCTGGGACTACCATTTGTGCGGGGCTTCTTGCAGGTGGAGATAAAAAAGAGGCAACAAAGTTTTCATTTTTGATGAGTATTCCTATAATTCTTCTTTCCATGGTAATGGAAATTTATGAAATTTGCACGGGTGGTGTAGTAATAGATTTTCCGATATTTGCCGTAATAATTTCCTTTATAATTGCCTTTGTTAGCGGGATTTTTGCCATTAAATTTATGATGAAATTGACAGAAAAAAGCAATTTAAAGTGGTTTGCGATATATTTATTTCTTTTAGGGTTAACAACATTTTTTATTATTTAATATAATGATATTAGTGATTTGAAAAATTTGTTAATTTATAGAAATTTATAGCAAATAATTCATAAAACAAAAATTACCTTTGTATATTTAAAATACAAGGAGAAATATGGAATTTTACAAATGCACGGTTGAAGAATGTCTTAAACATTTTTCATCAAATAGAGCCGGTTTATCTTATGCCGAAGTTGACTCTAGAATCAAAGAGAGTAGTCAATATTTCTTAAAAAAGAAGAAAAAGACAAATCTTTTTTTTAAATTTTTGGCGCAATTAAAAGAGTTGATGGTGCTGATTCTACTTATTTCAGCCATTATTTCTATAGTAATTGGCATAGTGGAAAACTCCACAAGTGAGATAATTGACGGCGCAATAATTCTCGGCATTGTTGTCATGAATGCCATATTTGGTGTTTTTCAAGAGCACAAGACGGAAAAGGCTATAGAAAGTTTGAAAAAAATGACAGAGTCCGAAGCCACCGTTCTACGTGCGGGTAAAGTGGAAAAAATTCCAAGCAGTAATTTGGTTTTAGGAGATATTGTCATTTTAGAGGCGGGCTCTATCGTGCCGGCAGATTTGCGTCTTATTGAATCTTCAAATTTTAAAGTTAATGAATCTTCTTTGACGGGTGAAAGTGAAGGCGTGGCGAAAAGTGCTGATCTTACTTACAGTCAAACTCTTCCAGTTTCTGAGAGAAAAAATATTGCCTATTGCGGAAGCGTGGTAGAAAATGGTCATGCAAAGGGTGTGGTTATAAGTATAGGCAAAGCGACCGAATTTGGAAAAATTGCTGAAAGTTTGAATGAGACCAAAAAGGAAGTTACGCCACTTCAAAAAGACATTCAGTCAGTTAGTAAAATTTTAACCTATTTAATTCTATTAATTGCAGGCGTAACGTTTATATTGGAAGTCATTGCAAGACCAGATGAGATTTTAAATGCCTTTTTGACAGCTGTCGCCATTTCTGTTGCTGCCATTCCTGAAAGTATGCCGGCGGTAATCACCATTATTATGAGCCTAGGCATTTCAGAGTTAAGTAAGCAAAGGGCGATAGTTAAAAAAATGCATGCAGTGGAAACACTGGGCTGTTGCGATGTGATATGTTCGGACAAAACTGGCACAATAACTCAAAACAAGATGTCAGTAGAAGAAGTATACTGTAAATTTTCCAGCAAGAGCGAATATTACAGCCTTTTATTAAAAGATATGGTGCTTTGTAATGATGCTCAACTTGGCAAAAACGGTTATATTGGTGATCCTACAGAAGTGGCACTACTAAATTATGCCAAGAAAAATGACTACAAAAAAGAAGAAGTGAATGACAAAAGACTGAAAGAAAATTCTTTTTCTTCTTTAAGAAAAATGATGTCTACTTTGAATGATGTTGGCGGAAAGAAAATTTTATTCGTCAAGGGCGCTTTAGATAGAATACTCCAAAAATGTTCGCACATTGCAACTGATGAAACCGTGCTTCCTCTTTCTGAAAAGTATAAAAATGAGATTTTAAATGTTAACACTAAAATGTGCAAAGATGCTTTGCGTGTTTTAGCATTTGCATACAAAGAAGCGGACGATATAGAAGAAAACAACTTGGTGTTTTTAGGGCTTTGTGGTTTGCAAGATCCACCTAGACCAGAAATCTATGAGGCAGTTCAGAAATGTCGCGGAGCAGGTATGCGTCCTGTTATGATAACTGGTGACTACAAAGACACAGCATTTGCCATTGCCAAGAAAATTGGTATCGCAAAGTCTGAAAAAGAAGTAATGTCTGGCGAGGAAATAGACAAGTTTACGGATGAGGAGTTTTCGCAAGTTGTGGAGAAAATAAACGTTTTTGCCAGAGTCAGCCCTGCACATAAAACAAGAATTGTGGAAGCTCTTAAAAAGAATGGACACAATGTGGCGATGACAGGCGACGGCGTAAACGATGCGCCAAGCATGAAAAAGGCGAGCATTGGAATCGGTATGGGCAAAAGCGGAACAGACGTCACCAAAGAGGTTGCCGATTTAATCATTACTGACGATAATTTTGCCACAATAGTTGTTGCTGTCGAGCAAGGCAGAAAAATATATAGCAATATTCAAAAAACTATCAAATTTTTGTTTTCTGCAAACATGGCGGAGATATTGGCGTTATTCTTCCTAACCATCATTTTCCCTAATTTAACATTTTTATTGCCAGTTCAAATTCTTTTTGTCAACCTCATTACTGACAGTTTACCGGCGATAGCACTTGGAATGGAAAAAGTGGAAAGTGGAGTTATGAATGAAAAACCGCGTAATCAAAAAAGCGGGCTTTTCTCCAACGGTGTGGGTGTGAGCATCTTTGTGCTAGGTGCAATTCAAACTGTTTTAACACTTGCCTCTTATTTAATTGGCTTCTATTTATATAATGAAAGCGTGGCAATGACAATGGCATTTTATACTCTTAACTTTATTCAGTTATTCTATATGTTTACAGCACGCTCAAAGGAATCTTGCTTTAAATCTAACCCATTTAAAAATAAATTTTTCACACTTTCAATGATAGTCGGATTTGGACTTTTGGCAACTATCGCTACGACCGACTTTAAAAATTTATTGAAACTCACATCTTTGGACCTTTCTTGCTGGCTAGTAGTTTTGATATTCTCAATTTCCATTATATTTATAGGAGAACTTTATAAAGTTATCGAAAAAAAGATATTAAAGAAAAAATCTGAAAAAATAAATAAAAAAACTTGAAAAAACTTAAAATTAAATAAATTTATGATAAAAAATTAAATTAATTTAAAAATATAGAAAAAAATGCAGAAAAATATTTTTGCATTTTTTATTTTTTTAATAGTATTAAAAACCATATTTTTTAATCTTTTATTTTATAAATTTTCTAAATTATAAGAATCGCGAAAGAAAGATGTAGTTTTTTTCTTTTATTAACATTATCACAAATTCAAGATTCAACTTTATTTTAATATATAACTTTTTGTGGACTTTTTGGTAGCTTTGTGTTAAAATATTCTTATGAGTTTAGCAGAAATTATCAAGAACCAGAATTTTTACAAAAAACTTGAAGAAAAAAAAGAGAAAGGAATTTTCTCTAACTCTGTTATGTTTTTTTGCGAAGATGAAATTACAAGTAGAGCTGTTTTAATCTTGACTGCACTGATGCTGGAATATAAAACTTATCAACTTTTTGATGAAAATAGTGGTGAATACTTAAGAGTGCTTAAAAATGCCGACTTAGATATCAAAATGTATCCTCAAAATAAAGAAAAACTTTTGGTTTCAGATTCAAATGAAATTGTTGATGAAACTTTTGTTAAACCAGTAAATTTAGAAAATAAAATTTTTATCATTGAAAATATAGATGAGTCCACCGAACAGGCGCAAAACAAACTTTTAAAAGTTTTGGAAGAACCGCCTAAAAATGTCTATTTTTTGATAACTTGCAAGGCTGGTGACAAAGTTTTGCCAACAATAAAGTCACGTTGTGATAAAATTTATGTTGAGAAAGTAGAGGATGAAGATCTAAATAAACTTTGTCAAAATCCACTTGCCGTTGCTTTGAGCGGTGGTTATGCTGGACGTGCTTTAGAATTATCGAGAAAAAAGAATTTGACTGAGCTGGTAGATTTTGCAGTTTCTCTTGTAAGCGAAATGAAAAATAGTGCTAAAGTTTTGCGTTTTTCTAAACAATTTTCTGAGTTTGAAAGCGATTTGGAGTTTGTTTTAAAAGTTTACTCAATATGTCTTGAGGATATGATAAAAATCAAATCAGAGAAAGAAGAAATTTGCGCTTTAAAACAATATCTTCCAGTTTTAAAAGCGGTGGAAAATGAATTTTCTGTGCAAGCAATTTGTGAAATTAATAATTTAATTATGCATTTTATTGAAAAATTGCATTTTAATGCCAATTTATTGGTTTCGGTTGATAATTTATTACTAAAAATTTTGGAGGTCAAGTATTTATGCAAATAATTGTTGTTGGAGTTAAATTTAAAAACAGTAATCATATATATAGTTTTTCACCAAATGGCCTTGATTTAAAAAAGGGTGATTATGTTATTGTGGAAACAGAAAAAGGACAAGATTTGGGAGTGGTTGTAAAAGAAGCTGAAGAAATTAAGGCGGAAGACCTTACCACCGCCTTAAAGAATGTTATAAAAATCGCCACACCAGAAATGGTAAAAAAAGCGGAAGAATATGATAAAGAAGCTGAAAAGCTTACGCCTAAAGTGAAAGAGATTATAAAATCCTTTAATCTAGAGATGAAAGTTGTAAAATTGGAAGCGAGTTTTGACAATTCAAAACTTATAATTAATTTTACCGCTGAAAACAGAGTTGATTTTCGCGAACTTGTTAAAAAACTGGCGGAAACATTTAAAACAAGAGTGGAATTAAGACAAATAGGAAGTAGAGACGAAGTTCGAATGATGGGAGGTTTCGGTCCTTGTGGCAAAATTTGTTGTTGCGTGCAAAACTTTGGAGAATTTGACCATGTATCTATGAAAATGGCAAAAAATCAAAACCTTTCTTTAAATCCTACAAGCATCAGTGGATTATGCGGAAAGTTGATGTGTTGTTTAGCCTATGAAAATCCAGTATATCAAGAGTCGATCAAGCTTATGCCAAAAGTAGGTAGCGAAGTTCAAACGTTGGATGGTAAAGGCGTTGTCGTTTACAATGATTTACTGGATAGAAAGGTGGATATAAAATTTACTAAAGGCGATGAAACGGAAATTAAGACTTTTGACCTTAAAGATGTTAAATTTAAAAAGGAAGATTAAATGGAGCTAGAGAAGGGAGAGAGATTAGAGGATTTAGGCGATAATCTCAAAATTATACAAAATAAAAACTTATATACATTCACTTCTGACAGTGTCGTTTTAGCAAATTTTTTGAAAATAAAACCGA
The DNA here is from genome assembly GCA_944349415.1 of uncultured Clostridia bacterium. Lineage (GTDB taxonomy): Bacteria > Bacillota > Clostridia > Christensenellales > UBA1242 > Caccovivens. The sequence continues at coordinate 6,140 of CALVMX010000001.1, read as the reverse complement.
AAGAAAATGCGGTGGAAATTGGTGGCGGAAGTGGAGTTATTTCCATTCTTGCTACAGCGAAAAATAAATTTAAAAAAATAAAAATATTTGAAATTCAAGAAAAATTGCAAAAAAATTGCGAAAAAAATATAAAAATTAATAATTTAAGCGAAAAATTAGAATTAATTTGTGATGATATAAAAAATTGTAGAAAATATTTGGAAGTGGGAAGTCAAGACGTTGTTTTTTCTAATCCACCATATTTTCCTGTTGATGACTCTTTAGAGAGCGTAAGAAAAAATGCTAGACAAGAAGTGTTTTTAAATTTAAAAGATTTAATTAAGGTTTCTTCTGAAATGTTAAAATTTGGTGGAAGATTTTATCTTATCTATCCAGCCTCTAGGCTTTGTGAGCTCGTTTATGAGTGCGAAAAAAATGATATTAAAATAAAGAAAATGTTTTTTACTGAAAATTGCCATGGTGTTGTCAATTTGGTAGTTATCGAGGGAAGAAAAAATGGAAGTGACGGTGTGCAGATACTTCCAAATGTTAAAGTTTAAGAGGATTTATGAATAAAGGAATTAGTTATTTTTTTGGATTTGATGTTGGTGCCAAAAATTTGGCAAGAATAATTAAAGAGGCAGGGTTTGACCATGTCATCACAAGTGCTGACAAAAGATTTAATAAACAAAATGGAAAGATATCTTATCAAGTAAGACAAATGAAAAAATATGGGTTAAAACCATCTTCTTTACATTTTCGCTATAGCAATTTTGAGTTGCCATATTTTTGGAAAGAAGGGAAAATAGGCGAAAAAATGACAAAAAATCTAAAAAAAGATGTAAAAATCGCCAAAAAATATGGATTTTTATGTGTTGTTGTTCATTTGGACGGAGAATATTCAGCTGTTGGAGAAAAGCGTTTAAAAGAAGTTTTAAACTTATGCGAAAAATTAAATGTTCCGCTTGCTATTGAAAATATAAACAATAAAGATGTTTTTGTTAAAACTTTTGAAAATATCAAACACGATATGCTTAGATTTTGCTATGACGCAGGTCATGGAAATGTTTATGACAAAGATTTTAATTACTTACAAAATTATGGCGACAAACTTATTTGCCTACATTTGCATGATAATAATGGGAAAAGTGACCAACATACTTTATCAAAATATAGTGCAAGTGTAGACTGGGATAAAATTGCCAGAATTTTGGCTGAGCATCCAGACATTAGTCTTGACTATGAATTGTTGAATAAGGGCGTAGACACAGAAGCTTCGGCAACAGAATATTTGAAAGAAGCATTCTTGGAAGCGAATAAACTTGAGTCACTTATAAAAAAATATCAAAAAAATTAAGGTTTTAAATTTTATAAATTATAAATAATAAAAGATTATCAAAAGAAAATTATCAAAACTCTTGCTAAAAAGTTTTATTTCAAAAAAACGAAAGGTGTGGAAATGTGTATAGCTTAGTTTTTAATTTTTAAAATAATCGACAAATTTAGAGATTATTTTAAAAATCATAGTATTTCCTTTGACATAAAAACTTAAAAATGATAAATTATAAAGGCAAGGAGAAGTTAGTGAATTATATTTTCTTTGGAGTATTTTTACTTTTGATTCCAATTTTATTTTTTAGTTTAAGGAAATTTATCAATAAAAAGTTAAATTTGACCTTAAAGATTTTTTCTATTTTCCTTGCAGTTTGTTTCTTTATTAGGTATTTTGCCACTGATTATTCTTTGCTGGAAAATGTTGTAGCGCTTTCTTATCAAAACCCTTTTTCCACGTCATTTGAATGTTTTATGGTCACCATGCTGGTTTGGCTTACTATCGCTTCAACTATCATCTTGTGCATGTTGCCGTTTTTTAAATATAAAATTTTAAGAAACTATGCAAAAACTTTTTGCCTTGTTGTAAGCATTTTAGATATTGCTTTTTTAAGTCAAATTGTGTATTCATATACTGGCACTTATGAAATCAGTCTTTGCGGAGCATTCTTTGCGATAGAAGTTGCGGTATCTTTTCTCTATTCTGTATATATTTTTGCTACAGAAAACTTTTTTAAAATTCCTAAAAAAGAACTAATTGAAATGCTTATCGCTCTTCCTATTATTTTAATCCTGTCTGTTCCACCATTTGTTCCTCAGGCTCTTTTTGGAAACTTTGGAAGTGGTGGCACAAAAGATTTGTCCTTTTTCCATAGAATATATTTATATTTAACTTTTATCTTCCTTATAGGCATGTATTTCTTATTGAAACGAAAACTGAAGGATAAAGAATATATACGAATGGCACTTTTATATATTTCTTTGGTAGGGCTTGTTTCATATTGTTATGATTATGATTTTGCTAGGTTTTTAGAGCCTACTAGGTGGCCATTGCATCTTTGCAATACTGCCATGTTTATCACTCCTATTTGTTTAATGTTTAAACTTGACAAACTATTTTACTTTACTCTCTTTATAAATGTTTTAGGTGCTTTTTTGGCTATGCTTGTTCCTAATTATGCAGATGAAAGTGGCTTTTTCACACCTACCATAGTTAGATTTTGGACAAATCACTCTCTAGCTTTTTCTATGCCTGCGCTCATCATACTTCTAGGAATTTATGAGCGTCCAAAACTCAAGCATTTCAAATATTCCATGGTTGGATTTTTAATTTACTTTTTGTTAGTTTTATTCATCAACGCTTGGTTTACTAATTATGATGTGGATGTTGACTTCTTCTTTATAAATTCTGATTTCATAGCGGACAAGCTTGGACTTTGGGCGGAAAATCTGAGGACTGATTACGTTTGGTCATTTACTATTGGCGGTCTAACTTTTACCTTTTATCCGCTCTATCAATTTTTGTTTTTCCTTGTGTATGTGCTATTGGGGCTTGGGATGTGGTTTATATATGTTTTTATCTTTCAATTTCAAGATTTCTATTTTAAATTGGAAGAGAAGAACAGAAAATATAAACTGGATGCACAAGCGCTATGTGTAAAATATGGAGTAAAGGGGGTTTACGAGGCGATGAATAAAGACAGTATTGACAAATTGGTGGTTAAGGATGTCTGTAAATGTTATGGAAATAACAAATATTATTCTGCTTATGATGTCAATTTGGAGGTTGAGACTGGAGAGATATTTGGCTTTTTAGGACCTAATGGTGCTGGGAAAAGCACAATAATTAAATGTATTGTGGGGATTCAGCCACCAACTAAAGGTAGTATTGAAATAAATGGCTACGACATTGAAAGGCAACCTCTTTATGCCAAAGAACAATTCGGCTTCGTGCCTGACCATTACGCTTTATATGAAAACTTAACTGGAAGAGAATTTATTAATTACATAGCCGACCTTTATGGTGTAGACAAAAAAAGTCGAGATGAGAGGATAAGTAAATATATAAAAATTCTTGCTTTAGAAGATGCGTTTGATAACAAAATAAAAACTTATAGTCATGGTATGAAGCAAAAGGTGGCAATTATTTCTGCACTCGTGCATAATCCAAAGGTCTGGATTCTAGACGAGCCATTGACTGGTCTGGACCCAAACTCTATTTTCCAAGTTAAAGAATGTATGAAAGAACACGCACAAAATGGAAATATAGTTTTCTTCTCAAGTCACATCATTGACATAGTGGAAAAATTGTGCGATAGAATTGCGATTATTAAAAAAGGAAGAATTGTTGCATCCACCAAGCTTGAAGATTTGAAAGAGCAAAACTTAAGTTTGGAGCAATATTATCTTGATATTATAAATGACAACAATATTGGCACTCATGCAATGAGAGTAGAGACCAAAAAAGAAGCCGAAGAAGTGCCTGCAAGCAAGTTTTTTGAAAAGAAGCTTAAGAAAAATTCCATTGTTAAAGAAAATTATAAGATAAATGAACTTGAGATAAGAAAGAAAAAATAACAAGAAGAAACAAGAAAAATAAGGAAGGTTATGAATAAATTTAAAACACTGTTTTTAATGCAGGTAAAGGAGAAAATTGACTTTTCGTTTTTGAAAAGCAAAAAACAAATCACTTTCAAAGTGATATTCTCTATCCTTGGCTTTGCAGTTATAACAGCCTTGGCATATGTTGTTTTATATCTTTGTCAGATACTTAATCTATTCTCAGCTATAAATCATATTCCTATAAGCGTAATGTCCGTTATCTTCTTTATAATGTTTGTTTTAAATCTTCTAACTTGCACGGTGGGACTATCTAAAACGCTGTATTATTCTAAAGATAATCAAATTTTAATTACCTATCCTGTCAATGCGAACGCTTTATTTCTTTCAAAAATGCTCGTTTATTACATATATGAAGTTAAGAAAAACTTTAGTTTTATCATACCAGTCTTTTTTGCTTATGGTCTTGTGTCTTCTCTGCCGTTTTTATATTTTATATGGTTTCCTATTATGATAACCATTTTTACTTTGATACCAGTTCTACTCGGCGCTCTACTTTCTTTTCCTATTTATTTTGTTTTGCGATTTTTCAACCGCTTTCCTGTAATTAAAGTCATCTTAGTTATGCTCATTTTAGCAGGCGTAATTGCTTTGGTTGTGCTTGCCATAAATGCTATTCCAGAAGATATAAACTTAATTAGAAGTTGGTCTATTGTTTCGCAAGCGATAAGAGATTTCTTAGAATTTTTTAGTGAAAAGTTTTTCATCTTTTATGCTATTACCATTTTCTTGTGTGGACGTTTCGAAGGTATGACAAGTGTGCTTTTCACTGAATATTCATATATCGTCTTATTAATTATGCTTGCCACAATTTTGGTTTTAGTTGGGTTAAACTACTTAATTTCTCGTCCGCTTTATCTTAAAATGGCATCTAAGCAATTTGAGTTTGACGCTGGAAAAGGAATTAAACACACTAATGTTGTAAGAAAAGGATTTTTATCTTCTTGTGTTTATGAAACAAGGAAGGCGCTGAGAGATACCAACATTTTCTCCACTACACTTGCAACAATAATTATTGCCCCGATTTCAATTTTGTTACTAAACACAATTTATGCCGCTATCAACACTCGAATGATGGGAGATTATTTAGCAATTTCTTTCAATATTTTAATAATTCTGCTGTTTGCTCTTGCTCATAATATTAATGTTTCGAATATTTATAGCAAAGACGGAGAGGCGAACATTTTAAACAAAACTAAGCCATGCCGACCAATAGCTTTACTTTTGCCTTATCTATTTTATAATTTTGTTAGTAGCACTTTAATTGTGGTGGCGTCAACCTCAGTTTTCCTAGTTAATACAACTTTAGACGTAGGCAGCAGTATTTTAGTTTTCTTTATTATCCAATTCTTAGTTTACACACATTTAATTTGGAGTGCGGAAATTGACTTTTTGCATCCACGCAATATTAAAAGTCAGAGTAACATAAATCAAAACGAAGTTAAGTCAATACTTCTTACCTTTGCTATCAGTTTGATCGCGTTTGGACTCACACTATTTTTCTTAATAGACGGCATGGGCGGAGTTTGGCTCAAACTTTTCTTTGTTGCCCTAGCCTTTTTGGCAATAAGATGTTGGCTTTTCCAATACAAAGTCCGCGTTTTATTTAAGGAGATATAGCCATGAAGAAATCAGTTATCTTTTTAATAGGAATATTATATATAGTCTCCATTGTGGTGGTTACTTTCTTTGGGCTTCAGCCTTCTATCGACCAATTCCAAATCTATATGAACTCCATTTCCATTTCAAACTATGACAGCATAATCAGTGGACGAAAATACATTTTTCTTGAATACGATGAAGTTGAAGGATATTCTAGCGTAACTATTGAATACGAATATGGGCCGACAAATGCCTCCTATCCTGACAGAGTAAGTTTTACGCTTACAGGAAACACTATTACAGACGCAGAAGGAAACACTACAACTTATGCCGTTGTAAATAATTACGGTGAAGTTGTTTTTACCTCAAGAGGAACTGTTCGTTTGACCATTACAACAGCGGACGGTTCAAGACTGTCAGACGTCGTCACGATTAGATGTTCGTAAATTATGTTGAAATTGTTTGACAAAAGTCGAATAATATAATAAAATGTGGAAGAGAATAAAAAAAAGGAGAAAAGATTATGAAAAAAGCAATGTTTTCCATAGTTGCTTCAGTAATGCTAGCATTTGTAGGAATTTTGTCTGCGGCTTGTTGTGGAGATAACG